>NZ_JASLAW010000204.1 GCF_030147005.1 Pseudomonas sp. | reverse complement strand
AAAGCAGTTCAGATGATCCGCAGCGCGAACTTCTGCAGCGCCCACACGACAGCGCCGCGCTGGATTTCAGGGCGGCGTAAGGGCCAAAGGTATTGTTTGCGGGGCGTATCGCCGCCGGAGTGGCTCAACCCTGGCGCGGGTTAAGCCCTGACAAATGGCGCATCTGCCCTATGCGCGCAGACACTGGAGTATTCATTTGCGAATACTCCTACAGCTCAAACAGCTTCAACCTGCAACGCAACCCGCTCGCGGCACGGGCATTCGTCCATGTAGCGGTGGGCTTCGACGAATTGACTGAAAGGAAACACCGTAGTTTTCAACGGAACCAGCACACGGTCGGCCGTCAGTTGGTTGATATCACGCAAGGCACGCTGCAACGCAACCTGGTCCTGAATGATGCCCAACTCAGGCTTGCCGGTGAAGTTGCCGATGCAATGCACGAAGAACTGAATGTTCTTCTGGAACGCGGCGCAGGCCGGAAACGGTGTCTGGTTACCGCCTTGCAGACCGTACAACACCAAACTGCCACGCGGCGCCAGCACATCACCGAGCAACGACATCTGCGGTCCGCCCAGGCCGTCGAACACCACATCGACGCCGCGGTCGCCGGTGATTTTGTTGATTTGCATGAGCAGGTCCTGCTCTTCGGTGACGATAACTTTTTCCGCACCCAGGGACAGCAGGTACTCACGCTCCGCGCTGTCTTTGGTCGCGGCAATCACGCGCACCCCCAGAGCCTTGCCCAGTTGCACGAAGGAAGGGCCCGAACAGTGGCTGGCATCGGTCACCAGCGCGAACTGCCCAGGTTTGACCCGCGCCAGGTCCATGTAGGCAAAGTAGGCAATCAACAGCGGCGTGTAATGCACACTGGCTTCAATGGGGCTCAAGACGTCCGGGTAACGGGTCAGGGCCGAACGCGGCAAAATGATCTGCTCGCCGTACACCGGATAATCATTAGGGCTTTCGGCTGGAAAACTGGCGACCTTATCGCCCACCGCCAAGTCGTCCACACCGTCGCCCAGGGCAACCACGACGCCGGCCATTTCATGACCAAGGCCGGACGGCAGGCGTGCATGGGACGACGCCAGGTTCTGGCGCCACAGAATGTCGTACCAGCTGATACCAATCGCGTCGACACGCACCTGCACTTCGCCCGGTGCGGGCTGCGCGGCTGCATGCTCTTCGCATTTGAGCACCTCGGCCGGACCAAACTTGTGAAAACGAATCGTGCGGGACATCGCAAACCTCGTCAAAGTAACCTCTAATGCCATGAACTCTATCTGGGCTTTCCCGGTAAGACTACCGGTCGCCATTAATAGTCGACATGCCTGTCATTGATTCCGCATGTGGGAGTAGACCTCAGCAATCGTAGGAAAACTCAATTATCCGGTGCAGAGTACCAGCCTTTCCCCGTAAGATTCATGCCGGTCATGCTTCTGAATGGAACCGTGGAGGTTCTTGATATGGCCGCTCTCGTCAAGTTTGCTGACTCTTCCAGGACACAAGATGAACCGTAACGACCTGCGTCGTGTCGACCTTAACCTCTTGATCGTATTCGAAACCTTGATGCATGAGCGCAGCGTAACCCGTGCCGCCGAGAAACTGTTTCTCGGCCAGCCGGCCATCAGCGCGGCCTTGTCACGCCTGCGCGGGCTGTTTGACGACCCGCTGTTCGTACGCACCGGGCGCAGCATGGAGCCATCGGCTCGCGCCGTGGAAATCTTCGCCCTGCTCTCCCCGGCCCTGGATTCGATCTCCACCGCCGTCAGCCGCGCCGCTGAATTCGACCCGGCCACCAGCACCGCCGTGTTCCGCATCGGCCTGTCCGACGACGTGGAATTCGCCCTGCTGCCGCAATTGCTCAAACGCCTGCGCGCCGAAGCCCCCGGCATCGTGCTGGTGGTGCGTCGCGTCAACTACATCCTGATGCCCGGCTTGCTCGCATCCGGCGAGATCTCCATCGGCGTCAGCTACACCGCCGACCTGCCTGCCAACGCCAAACGCAAGGTACTGCGCCGTAGCCTGCCGAAACTGCTGCGCGCCGACACCGTGCCCGGCTCATTGAGCCTGGACGACTTCTGCGCCCGGCCCCATGCATTGGTGTCGTTTGCCGGCGACCTGAGCGGGTTTATCGATGAAGAGCTGGAAAAACTCGGACGCAAACGCCACGTGGTGCTGGCCGTGCCGCAGTTCAATGGGCTGGGGACGTTACTGGCGGGCACCGACATCCTCGCCACCGTGCCGGATTACGCGGCCGAGGCACTGACATCCGCGGGCGGCTTGCGCGCCGAAGACCCGCCGTTGCCGGTGCGTTCGTTCGAACTGCATATGGCGTGGCGCGGGTCGCAGGATAATGATCCGGGGGAACGATGGTTGAGGTCGCGGATTCAGATGTTTTTTGGGGACCCTGACAGTCTCTGAGCATCCTGGGCCGATGTTCATCTGATCATTTCTGTCTGTTCATAGACCCTGGAGATCAATCCACTTCCAAAGGATCGCCACATCCGGAAGTCAACTCAACCACGCCCCGGACCCGCTGCTGCATATTGATCAAATGCAACCGCATCGAAGCCCGCGCCGCTTGCGCATCATGCCGCGCCAACGCCGCGTAGATCTGCTCCCGCTCACGCATCACCAACGCCCGGCTTTCCTCCGTCACAGCTGGGCCGGCCTTTTGCACTACGGCGATCAACGTATTGCCCACATGGGCGATGGCGTCAATGAAGAAGCTGTTGCCGGTGCACTGGGCGATCTGCAGATGGAATTCGAAATCGACCCGAGCGTTTTGCTCATCTGTTGCGTCGCGGGCATTCCCCGCGTCGAGCGCTTCACGCATCGCCAGCAATTGCTCTGGCGTGGCGCGCTGCGCGGCGATGCCTGCGGCTTCCACTTCCAGGCTCAGGCGCAGCTCGATGACGGCCAGCGCATCGTAGGCGCCGCCTTTGACGTGTTTGCTGCCCTGGAAATCACCCGGGCGGGCGGTGTCAACCACGAAGGTGCCGATGCCGTGACGGGTTTCGACCAAGCCTTCGGCCTGGAGCCGCGACATGGCTTCGCGCACGACTGTCCGGCTGACACCGCGCTCCTTGATGATGACTTGCTCGGTGGGTAACTTGCTGCCTGCGCGCAGTACGCCGGCCAGTATCTGCTGCGTCAGGTCGGCCACCAGTTGCTGTGTCATGCTCAGGCGTCGATCGGGTGTGACACGGTCCATTGCACCTATCCATTAAAGCCAGACGATCACGGCATTATAGCCGCGACCTTGCGCTAAAACTCACTATAATGCCCGCTGATCACACTAGAGCACGACGATGACGGATCAAGCGTTATCTCCACTGAACAAGCCACGCCGCCTCGCCGAAACACTGGTCGACCGCTTTGCCCAGCGCATGCGCGACGGCGTCCTCAAGTGCGGCGAAAAGCTCCCCACCGAAGTGCATATCATGGAGGCCGAAGGCGTCAGTCGTTCGGTGGTGCGTGAAGCGCTGTCGCGTTTGCAAGCGGCTGGGCTGGTGGAGACGCGCCATGGCGTCGGCACTTTTGTGCTGGACATGCCGGCACCGGAAGGTTTTACCCTGGGGCCGGCGACCATTGCCACGTTGTCGGATGTGCTCAACCTGCTGGAGTTTCGCCTGAGCCTGGAAGTCCAGGCTGCGGGCATGGCGGCCCAACGCGCAACACCTGCGGCCCTGGTCGAACTGGCCCAGGCGCTGGAGGCGCTGCTGCAAGGGCCGGAAAAATCCGGCACTACTATCAATGCCGATTTCCAGTTCCATCTGAAAATCGCCAAGGCCGCCGGCAATTACTACCTGATCGACATCATGAAGCACTTGGGCACGAAGCTGATTCCGCGTACCCGCATGAACTCCGCCTATTCCGGGCAAAGTGACCGCAGTGCTTACTTGCAGGGGATTAATGCCGAACACCAGCAGATCTTCGACGCCATCGCCAGTGGCAACGTCGACGCGGCGCGGGCAGCCATGTACCTGCATTTGAGCAATAGCCGCATGCGCCTGTGTGAAACGCAGCAACGCCAGGCGTTCTACAACGAGTAGTGCTTAGAAAAAACTGTATTTAACACCGACCCGCAGCCGCAACTGGCGATCACTGTCGACCGAATTGACTTTAATGTCACCGACTTCAAAGAATGGGGCCCAGCGTTTATCCCACTGGTATTTGACCACGGCATTCTGTTCATAGTCGTCGGTACCGCCGTTATAGCGAATATAGTCGGCATCGAAGTAAGTCAGTTGATATTCATAGGCCCACGGCCCTTGAGGACCATAGTTTATATAGACATCGTAACGGTTGACCACTTGGTCGTCCTGACCATTATGCGGCACGTCACGGTCTATCTTGTCGCGGTCCAGCTTGGCTGAATCATAACGGTAGCGACCGGCGATGCTCAGCTCCTTGGTCACGCGGTAACCCAGGCGCAGGCCCAGTTTATAGGTGGTGGACTCCTCATCGCTGTCCAGGGCCAGCGAAGGCGTCAGCGTCCAGCGGTCGCTGATCGTGTGCTGGTAGTTGACGGTGAATTCATGGCCGCTGCCGACCGTATTGTCGAAGGCAACGTCTTGCCGGTCACCGGCGGTCTTGTATTTGAGTTCCCCTTCCAGGCCCACACCGTTATCCAGCCGAATACCAAACTTGGCGCGGTCAGCGTGCATGCGGGATTTTTCCGCATATTGATGGCGTACGTTGATATAGCCCGTATCGGCCTGGGCAACAACCGAGGTTAATAACGAAGCGACAGAAAGTACCACGAGCGTCTTTTTCATGTTTTTTATTCTTGTTAGTTGAATGATTAGTTGGCTTAAACGCCAAATCACAGGCGAGCGCGTGCGCGGCATTGAAACCTGTGGTTCAACGTTTCCTACGGGTTAAAACAAGTGCGACGAATGAGTGGTCTCAGACAGCGATAGGTATTCGTTGTATGTCCCGGCTCGCCTGCACCAGCAGACGGGTGTACGCATGGGTGGCGCCGTCGCTCGCCAAGAGATGACTGTCGAGCGTCTCCACCACCCTGCCCTGCTGCATGACCGCCAGCCGATCGCACAGATGCGCCACCACCGCCAGATCGTGGGTAACCATGAGGTAGGTCAGCCCTTCCTGGCGGCGCAAGTCGGCCAGCAGGTTAAGGATTTCCGCCTGCACCGAGACGTCCAGCGCCGAGGTTGGCTCGTCCAGCAACAGCACGCGGGGGCGCAGGATCAGCGCGCGGGCAATCGCCACGCGTTGACGCTGGCCACCGGACAACTGGTGCGGGTAACGAAAACGAAAGCTGTCGTTCAAACCGACCTTGCGCAGGATCTCGCTGACGTTTTGGGCGCGCCCGCCGATGCCGTGAATGCGCAGGGGTTCCTGCAAGGCGGCATCGACGGTGTAGCGCGGATGCAACGAGGCATACGGGTCCTGGAAAACCATTTGCACGGTGCGGTAATGGTTCAGCGGCAGGTTTCGCGTCACGGCCTGGCCGGCGACCCGCAGTTGTCCGCGCCAGTGCTGGTACTGCCCGGCCAGGCAACGCAGCACGGTGGTCTTGCCCGAGCCGGACTCCCCGACCAGGCCGAATGCCTCGCCTTCGGCGACGCTCAAGTCGACATCGTGCAGTACCGCGTTCAGTGCCGCGCCCGTGCCAAAACTGAGGTTCAGGCCGGCGATTTCGATCATGCTCATGACAGGTTCCTCAAGCATTCAACCAGTGGGGGTCACGCTGCAGAACCGGCAACGTGGCACGCGGATGGTCCAGGCTCGGCAATGCGGCCAGCAGGCCTCGGGTGTAGGGATGGTGGGCGTGATCCAGGTCGGCGGCGGCAATCGACTCGACCACGCGACCGGCGTACATCACCAGCACGCGATCACAAAAATGCCGCACCAGATTCAGGTCGTGGCTGATGAAAATCAGCCCCAGGTCACGCTCGCTGACCAATTCCTCCAGCACGCTGAGCACCTGTCGGCGCACCGACACGTCCAGCGCCGAAGTGGGTTCGTCGGCGATGATCACCTGGGGATCGGTGATCACCATCATGGCGATCATGATGCGCTGGCCCATACCGCCGGAGACTTCATGGGGGTACAGGTCATAGACCCGCCGGGGATCGCGGATGTGCACCTTGGCGAGCATGTCCAGCGCCCGTTCGCGGGCATCACGATGGGGCACCTTGTGATGGGCCAGGTACGCCTCGGCGATTTGTTCGCCGACCCGCACCACCGGGTTCAGCGAGTACTTGGGGTCTTGCATGATCATCGACATGCGCGCGCCGCGAATCGCCTGGATCTGCTTTTCGCTGGCGGCCAGCAGGTCGATATCGGCGAAGCGCAGCGTCTTGGCCGTCACCCGCGCCGTCGGTGGATGCAAGCGCAGCAAGCTGCGGCCGACCGTGGACTTGCCCGAGCCGGACTCGCCAACAATGGCGAGTTTTTCTCGCCCCAACGTGAACGACACATCACGCACCGCCATAGAGGTTTTACCGGCGTTGCGAAACGCTACGCACAAGTCCTGTACTGCAAGTTTTATCTCAGTCATGGCCTGTTCCTCAGGATTGGCTGCGTGGGTCGAGGACGTCGCGCAAGCCGTCGCCCAACAGGTTGAAGGCCAGGCTGACCAGCATGATCGCCCCACCGGGCGCCGCCACCAGCCACCAGCTTTCGAGCATGTAGCGCCGTCCGGTGGAAATCATCGCGCCCCACTCCGGCAACGGCGCCTGGGCGCCCAGGCCGAGAAAGCCCAGGGCGGCGGCGGTGAGGATGATGCTCGCCATGTTCATGGTCAGGCGGATGATCACCGACGACAGGCACATCGGGATGATGTGGCGCAGGATGATCCGGGTGCTCGACGCGCCCTGAAGCTGCACCGCGACGACGAAGTCAGCGTTGCGCAACGGCAGGGTTTCGGCGCGTGCCAAACGGGCAATCGGTGGCCAGGCGGTGAGTGCGATGGCGATCACCGCATGCTCCAGGCCCGGCCCGAGGGCCGCGATGAACGCCAGCGCCAACACCAGGCTGGGGAACGAGATGAAGATGTCGGTGATGCGCATGAACACGCTGTCGACCCAACCGCCGAAGTAGCCGGAAACGGTCCCGACCAACAGGCCGATGGGGCCGACAATCACCGTCACCAGCAGGACGATGTACAGCGTGATCCGCGAGCCGTACACCAGCCGGGCGAACACATCGCGGCCATATTCGTCGGTGCCGAACCAGTGCGCGCTGCTGGGCGCCTGCAAGGCTGCGGCGAGGTTCTGCACCAGCGGATCGTGGCCGGCGATCCAGGGTGCGAAAACCGCGACCAGCATCAGGGTCGCGACGACAATCAGGCCAGCGAAGGTCATCGGGTTGCGCAGCAAAAAACGCAGCAGGCGCAGGCTGCTGGCAGCCACCGCCGCCGCACTGGAAGCCGGTGTCGCGGCGCTGCCGGGGGCGCTGGAAGCAAGGGGCAGGTTCATTAGCGAGTCCTCGGGTCGAAGATCTTGTACAGCGCATCGCTGATCAGGTTGAGCGTCACGAAGATGAGGCCGATCAGCAGCACGCAGGCCATCACCGCGTTCATGTCGCCGAGCAATAAACTGCTGGTCAGGTACTGGCCGAACCCCGGCCAGGCGAACACGGTTTCGATCAGCACCGCGCCTTCCAGCAGCCCGCCGTAGGCCAGCGCGACGATGGTCAGCAGTTGCACACGGATGTTGCCGAAGGCGTGGCCCCAGACAATCTTGCGTTGCGACAGTCCCTTGACTCGGGCCGTGAGGATGTATTCCTGGGACAGTTGCTCGAGCATAAAGCTGCGGGTCATGCGGCTGATGTAGGCGACCGAGTTGAAGCTGAGAATCACCGCCGGCAACAGGATGTGGCGCAACGCACTGCGAAAGGCGTCCCAATCGCCGGACCACGCGGTGTCGATCAGCAGCAGCCCGGTGTGTTTGGGGATCAGCCCGTCATACGCCAGGCCAATGCGCCCGACGCCACCGGCCCAACCCAGCCAGGCGTAGAACACCAGAAAAGCCATCATGCCGACCCAGAAAATCGGCGTGGAGTAGCCGAACAAGGTGATCAGTCGCGCGACATGATCACCGGCGCGGCCCTGATGAGTCGCCGCATAGACGCCCAGGGGCAAGCCCGCCAGCACACCGAACAGAATGGCGAGAGTGGCCAGTTCCAAGGTGGCCGGAAAAACCCGGGCGATGTCGGTAATAACCGGGTTGCCGGTCAGCAACGCCATGCCGAAGTCACCCTGCAACAGGTCACCGAGGTAGATCGCAAATTGGCTCCACAACGGTTTGTCCAGGCCCAACTCTTTATACACTTGGGCGTAAGCCGAAGCGTCGGCGTCCGGGCCGACGATGGCCAGCACCGGGTCCAGGGGCATCACGCGCCCGATGAAAAAGGTCAGCAGCAGCAACCCCAGCAGCGTCACCGCCACCGAGCCGCTGCGCCGGGTCGCCGATGCGGCCCGGTTGGTCCAGATCGAAAAGGATGCAGTCGACATGTTCATTCCTGCCTTGGCCCTGCGGCCGTCGATTTCAGCGCTGCTTGTAGACGTCCCGAAGACGCGTGGTGGCGGCGGTATGGCCGATGTAGTTGCGCACGTCGGCGTGAATCACCACCTCATCCACCATCTGCGAGACCGGCATGATCGCCCCGGCCTGCTGGTCGTAGAGGGTCTGGATTTGCGCATAGATTTCCCGCTGGCGCTCGGGGTCACGCTCGCGCTCGGCCTGCTCGATCAGTTGATTGAGCTGCGGGTTGAAGAACGAGGTGCGCCAGCCCTGGAAGTTGCTCAGCTTGGCTTCGGTGCGGTTGTCCGGGTTGTACACCAGGGCGCGCAGGCTCGAATGCGGATGACGCTCCGCCCCGCCGCCGCCACGACCGACAAGGATGTCGAACTGGCGGTCGCGCATTGCCCCATAGATCTGGTTACCGGTGCCGGTGACGATCGTCGCCTGGATGCCCGCCTGGGCCAGCGTCGCCTGCAGGCTGGTGGCGATGTTGATGAACGGCGGATCGGTCAACGAACGGATGGTCACCTTGAAGCCTTCGGCATGCCCTGCCGCCGCCAGCAGGCGCTTGGCCTCGGCCACGTCCAGGCGATAGCCCGGATCGTCCAGGCGCGCCGGCAACCCCAACTGCAAGGGCCGCTGATTGATCACGCCGTAGTGCGGCATGACCACGTCATTGATGCCCTGGTAGTCGATCAGCAGGCGAATGGCCTGGCGTACGCGAATGTCCTGGAACAAGGGTTGCTGCATGCTCATCGCCACGTAATACAGCGTGCCGCGGGCGATACTCTGGATGCGCACTTCATCGACCTTGCCCAGCGCCTTGATGTCAGTGGCGGCCATGCCGCGGGCGACATCCAGGTCGCCGCGCTCGACCATCAACCGCAGCGCCTGGGACTCAGTCATGTTGCGCATGATTACCCGACGCAACTTCGCCGCGCCGCGCCAGTAATCTTCATTACGACTCATCAGGATCACGTCGTTGGCGCGCCAGATGTCGAGCTTGAACGCACCGGACCCGGCCGTGTGAGTCGCCAGCCATGCCGCGCCTTGATCATCACCCACCTGATGCTGCAAGGCGACGCTGCGATCGATGATGAAGGCGCTGGGTGAGGTCGCCAGGGTGTTGAGCACCAGCATCGGATCGGTACTGCGCGGTAACTCCATAACGAAGGTGTGCGGCCCTTCGGCACGCATCAGTTTGGCGACATTGTCGGCGGTGAAACCGTAGGCTTTCCAGGTCGAAGCCAGGGCGCGGTTGAGGGTGACTACGCGCTGCAACGACCATGCGACGTCTTGGGCGGTCAGTGGCGCACCAGAGTGAAAACGTACGTCGTCACGCAAGTGGAAGGTCAGGCGCATACGATCGGGGCTGACTTCCCAGGTTTTTGCCAGGGCTGGAATCAGCGTGTCCGGCTGCGCCGCGTCCTGCTCCACCAGCATGTCGTAGACGTTGGCGTTGACTTCGGCGACCTCAAGACCCGTCGCCGCGGCAGGGTCCAGGGACAGCAGGTTAATCATGCTCATGCCCACCACCAATTGGTCGGGGGGCGTTTCGCCTTGGGCCAGGCTAACGGGCATCTGCACAGCGCACAGGGCCACGGTGACACACAGCAGCCTGGTCAGGCGCTTGGGCCAGAGAGTCATGGTTCAGTCCTTTCTTATATTTATAAAGACTTGTCGCCCGGGCAGCCATCGGCCTCAGGCGTGGAACAGGATCAATGTCGGGACAAGGTGTTGGCCTCGATATACGCGAAGTTGATGTCCTCGCCCAACCCCGGCCGATCAGACAAATGCACAAAACCGTCGGCATCCATGGGGTCGACGATGCTGTTGAGGTGCGCCGGGATCTCTTCATAGTCGAGGAACGGGTGCAGCAGGCCGCGCTCGTACCAGCGGCAATTGCTGATGGCTCCGACCACCGCCAGGTTCGCCGCGCCATTGCCATGAACCTCGCAATCCATGCCGAACGACTCGGCCAGGTGTGCCACCTTCAAACACGGCCCGATACCACCGACCCCGGCCACGCCCGCGCGCAGGATGTCACAGGACTTCTGGGTCACCCAACTGGCGCGGCTATGAAACTTACCGGCGATGCTCTCCGGGCCCAGCACCGGAATGTCCAGATTGGCGGCCAGCCAGGCGTACGACTCCGCCGAATCTTCCATCATGGGTTCTTCGAACCAGGCGAAGTTCAGCTTCTGCAGCGCCTTGCCAATGGTCAACGCGTCTATGCGGCTGTACCAGTGATAGCCGTCGAGCATCAGCGCGATATCCGGACCTACCGCCTCACGCACGGCGGCGCAGGCCTGGATGTCCATTTGCGGATTTGGGGCGAAGGAAATCGGCGGCATCCAGGTGTGCAACTTGATGGCCTTGTAGCCACGCTGCACCAGCTTTTCGGCGAACCGGGCGTACTCATCCGGCGTCGACAACCCGCCCGGCAAATCATCGCCGCACATCGTCGAACCGTACGCCGGCACCTTGTCGCGATAACCGCCAATCAATTTGTGCACCGGCAACTTGAACTTGCGCCCGGCCAGGTCCCACAACGCTTGCTCCACCAGCGCCAGCGCCCGGTCGGTGAACTGCCCGGCACTGCCTCGCTGCCAGTGCGCCAGGTCTTGCCAGATGCGTTCGCGGTCCATCGGATCGCGACCCACCAGCACTTTGCGCACAAAGGATTCGATGATGTGCGGGCGAATCAACTCAGGCGGACCAAAGGCATACCCCTCGCAGCCATCATCACAGCCGATTCGCAGCAAAGCCATCTTGATCATGACCTCATCGCCCGGATGGGCGTGGCCGGCACTGTCCTGGGCGCGGCGCGACGGTGTGGCAAAGACTTCGACGTGAACGCCTGTGATTCTCATAGAGGGAGCACCTTTTGTTGTTATTGATTTGTATGTCGTCATACAACACGACGGATTATTCTGGCGTTTCACGCGAGCTGTCAACCCTGAAATCAACAAAACTGGCAAGATCAAGGACGTCTGAAGGACGGATTCAATTTTTTCTTGTGCTGAATCTAAAATGTCGTCATACCACAATCATGAAAAACAATACGACTTGCAGCAGGAACGACGCGCTGACTGAAGAGAGAGAAGTACCGGCAAAGAAGCCGTTTGTTAAATCCAGAGGTTGTGCCTAATATTGCAAGCCATACCTTGTATAACGACTACCAAGGTTTGCGCATCACCCAGCCCGCATATTCGAAGGAGTGGCATGCAGATGAAAGAATCCAAAGAGGTGTACGAACGCATCAGTGATCAGTTCGAGGATTTCACCGCCAAGGCCTCTCAACGCAAGGTCGAGGTCGACACCTTCCGCAGCATGGTGGGGAATGTCGAGGGCCTGCGTATTCTGGATCTGGCCTGTGGGCATGGCTTCTTCAGTCGCCAGTTGAAGGACTGGGGGGCGGCCAAGGTGCATGGCGTGGATATTTCCCAAAATATGATCTACCAGGCACGGCAAGCCAACGACGGTATCAACTACGAAGTGCGGGACGTGGCGAAGATGGGCCGTATCGGCGACTACGACATGGTGACGGCGGCCTGGCTGTTCAACTATGCCAGCAGTGTCGACGAACTCAGCAAGATGTTTCAGTCGGCGGCCGATAACCTGAAGCCCGGCGGGCAGTTGGTGGCCTACACCGCCAACCCCTCGTTCGAACTGCAAAAAGGCAATTTCACCCGCTATGGGATTGAGGTGTTCGATGAAACCCCGGTCGCCGGCGGGTTTCGCTGCAATGCGCAGTTCATGTCATCGCCGCCGGCGCCGTTTATCTACTACCGCTGGGAGCAAGGCGTGTACGAAGAAGCCGCGCGGGTAGCCGGCTTCAATCAGCTCACCTGGGTCGCCCCGCTTATCAGCGAACACAGCCGCAACACCATGGGTGACGGGTACTGGAAACTGTTCGAGCACAACAGCCTGCAGATCGGCCTGACCTGCCGCAAATAATCGCGCGGCGATCGTTTCCACCCAGGTGGAAACGATCACGCCAGGGCAGTGACCGGCCGCAATCGCACCCGGATGTCCGCCCCCACCAGGCATTGCTCAATGATCGACAACGGTTGCGCCTGCCCCATGTCGGTCAAGCCATCCAGCGCCAGCAATGGCCGCGCATCACTGCCCAGGAACATCGGGGCGATGTAGACCAGCCATTCATCCACCAGGCCCGCCGCAGCAAAGGCGCCACACAATACCGGGCCCGCCTCGACCTGGACCTCGTTGCACCCCTCCTCAGCCAGCACCGTCATGACTTGCCGCAGGTCGAGCCCTTCGCTGTCCAGCCCGACTTGCCGGAAACGCACGCCCGCAGGTGGCGGGTGCGCCGGCTGGGCGCCCGGCCCGTGAAACACCAGGGTCGGCGCCGCGCCATCCAGCACGTGGGCACTGATATCGCCCTTGAGGTGCTGGTCGAGCACCACCCGCAGCGGCGCGGAAAACGCCGTGTGCGGGTCGGGCAGGCGCACCGTCAAGCGTGGATTGTCCGCCAGCAGCGTGCCACTGCCGGTGAGCACGGCGCAGGCCCGGGCGCGCCACACTTGTACATCGTCCCGGGCCTCGGTCGAGGTGATCCATTTGGATTGCCCATTGCCCAAGGCCGTGCGCCCGTCCAGGCTCATCGCCAGTTTGATCCGCAGCCATGGCCGCTTGCGCTCGGTGCGCGAGAAAAACCCCTGGTTCAACTCACGCGCCTCCGGGCACGGCAGGTGTTCGACCTGCACACCCGCCGCCTCAAGCCGCTCAATGCCGTGATGCTTGTGCTGGGAGCGATCGACACTGGCGATCACCACCCGCGCTATGCCGGCCCTGATCAACGTGTCAGCACAGGGTGGCGTGCGCCCATGCCCCCCGCACGGCTCCAGGGTGACATAGGCGGTGGCGCCCCGCGCAGCGTCGCCCGCCTCGCGCAGGGCATTGACTTCGGCGTGCGCCTGCCCCGCCCACTCGTGCCAGCCCTGGCCAAGCAGCACGTCGTCTCTGGCGATCACGCAACCGACCCGGGGGTTGGGCGCCGTGGTAAACGCCCCCCGGTCGGCCAGTTTCAGCGCGAGCCTCATGAAGTGCATGTCACGCGCCAGCGCCGGGCTCATGTGCGAACCAGCGCCAACAGGTACACCGCCTCGCCGTGCTGACGCTCGATCACCACCAAGTCCTGCCAGGTGAAACCGAACGCTTCCAGCGTGTCGCGCACGCCCTGCTCGGTGAAGAAATAACCTTGACGCTGGTTATCCATCTCGCGCCATCCCGGCTCCGGATTGCTCGCATCGACGCCGAAGACGTTGAGCCCGATCAGTGCGCCAGGGCGCGTGTACTGGCGGATCTTGGCCAGGTAGTGGTCCCATTCATCCGGATGCTGGTGATGGAAGCAGCCATTGTCGAGCACACCGTCAAACACCTCCCCCACCGGCGGCTGCCAATCCTGCAGGGCGCTGCACACCAGGCTGAGACGGTCGCCCCAGCGTTTGCGCAGCAGCGGCCAGCTGGAATTCTCGACGATATCCAGGCCGGTCACCCGGTGCCCGGCCAGGATAAATTCCGAGGCATCGCGCGCGCGGCCGACGCCCGCATCGAGAATATGCTGGTCCGGCGTCGGCCCCAGTGCCTCAAGAAAGACCCGGGCGGCCTTGGCCATGCCGATATCCCAGGACCACTCATCTTCACCGTGGCTGTAGCGGTGGACAAATGAGGTGTCGAGCGCCCGGCGGTACGTCGATACGTCCATGAATTGCGCTTGCTTGCTCATATCAGGCAGTCCTTGGGTCAAGAGGCACGGCGGGAGGCGATCCCGTAGATCTGGCCATCGTAGGAACTGGCCAGGAAATCATCGCTGGCCGTGCTGTGGGTGATGCACGAGATACCACTGGCGGTGGGACGCTGTACCTGCTGCCAGGAACGGCTGGGCAAGTCGAACAGCGCAATGGTGCCGCTGTAGTTGGCGGTGGCAATCACTTCGCCGTCGGCGGAGGCACAAATGCACTTGATGGAGTTGCGGTGCGGCGTGTCATAGACCTCATCACCGGACGCCAGCCACAGGCGCAATTTCAGGTCGCGGCCAATGCTGGCGAACCCGCCATCAACCCGGCAGCAACCGTTGGAAATACGCGTGTGGGCATTTTCGATGTGCCGCGCGCAACTGAAGTCGCTGATGTTATGCAGGGCGGCGGCGGCCGAGGCGCACACGCTGAACAGGTGATATTCGTTGGCCGCCACGCCTTTGATCGCGTTGTCGTGCATCGGTATCGACGCAACCAGTTCCAGGCTGTTATCGGCCGCGATGACAAACACCAGGCCTTCGCCGGTGTAAGTGCCGATCAAGGCATGCAACACGCCGTTGCGCTGGAACGTCGTGCCGCAATTGAGCGGCGAGCGGTGCTGATACAACAGGCGCCCGCTGAGGGCATCGAACACCTGGCCCATCTGCCCGCCGGTCAGCAGCAGCGGGCCGAACGGCAACAGGAAGTTGCACAGGCTGCCGACACCGCTCACGGGCTGGTTATTGCGAAACAGCAAGCCCGCGTCACCGATGCTGTATTGCCCTCCGTCGGTGGTCACCACGGCGTTGATGCTTACCGCCGGCTGAATGCCGTCCACCGCCCACTGATCGTTTTCATAATCCCAGGTGGCGTAGCGCGAGCCGAAGGTGGCGAACACCAGGGCATCGCTGCCGACGAACGCACAGCTGCGTGGCCAGACGATGCTCGGCAAATTGGTGCTGCGCAGGCGCTCCAACTGGTTGCCGTCGAAGCGCCAGAGGATCGCCAGGCGGTCATAACTCAATGTCACCAGCAGTTGTTTTTCGTCGTTCCAGACAATGCGCTTGATCCCGGCGTCGTGGGCGGGAATGGAGCGGATCTCGCCTCCATGGATGATCGAGATGCGCCCTTCGTCGTCACCGGCAAATACCACGCCGGCACGGGTGATGGCGACGGTATCGGTCTCGACGCCGCCGATGTCGACTTCATCGCATTGCTCGAAGGTGGAGGTGTCCCACTGGCGCACAGTGCCGTCGTCGCTGCTGGAAATCAGGCGCTTGCCATTCGGCGACCAGACCACGGAAATCACATCGGCCTGATGCCCGCGGCAAGTGCCCTTGAGGTTGCCGTCGAGGTCGAAGAGGCGCAGTTGATGATCGCGCGAGCAGGTTGCGATTGACGCACCGTCCGGTGAGAACACCGCCATTTCCACGTCGTCGTCATGCCCCGACAGCACGGCCTTGAGGCGCATGCTCGGCACTTCCCAAACGCGGGCGGTGTAGTCACTGCTGGCACTCACCAGGTACTTGCCATCGGCGCTGAACGCGCACTGGTTGGCCAGGTGGTCATGGCTGACGCGGTGAATCGAATGCCCGGTATGGGCGTTCCACAAAATCACTTGATTGTCGTAGCCAGCGGTGGCGATGAATTCACCAGCATGGGCAGCCACGCCGCTGATAGGGCCTATGTGTCTCATCGAAAAGTCCTTTTCCTGGGGAATGAAATCAAAGCTTGATGGTGTGGCTCGACTTGCTGACTTTTGATCGCAGGTAGTTGTGGTTCTGCTTGGTCAGGAACACCCCGGTCGGCACCGAGCTGACCACGTCGATCCCGCCGTCGCGCAGTTGCTTGACCTTGTCCGGGTTGTTGGTCAGAAGCCGGCAGCGATGCACATTCAGAGCACGCAGCATGGCGACCGCCGGGGCGAAACTGCGCGAGTCTTCCGGGTGGTTGAGCTCCAGGTTGGCCTCGTAGGTGTCCATACCGGCGTCTTGCAGCAGATAGGTTTCAAACTTCGAATACAGGCCGATACCGCGACCTTCCTGGCGCAGGTAGATCAGGTAGCCGCCTTCGGCATCAAGCGCCTTAAGGGCTTCCTGTAACTGCGGGCCGCAATCGCAGCGCTGGGAACCGAATACATCACCGGTAATGCATTCGGAATGCACACGTACCAGAGGTACCTCGGCATCGGGCTCACCGGCTTTGACGGCAAAGTGTTCATTGTTCTTGTCAAAGCCCTTGAACCCGTAGAAGTGGGCGTTGACTTCACCACCAAGAATAGAGATGGGAACTTGCGTATGAAGCGTTACTTGAGTGTCCATGACGTAGCCTCTATGGATGTGTCGCGTTCTGGCCAGAGTGGTTTTCTACCAAACGGAATCCCATGACATAGATGGGTCGTGGATAACGTCCATGTCGGCGCTGGTTGCGCGCAAGATCCCTGAAGCGGGTGAAACTGCCTCCACGGGCGACCCGATGCCTACCGACATCCAGCACCAGGTCATCATTGATCTCAGGCCCGCCCGGATAGGCCCGATAATCGTCGGCAACGTACTCTTCCACGTTGCCGGCCATGTCCAGCGCGCCGAACATCGAAGCGCCCTCAAGGAACACTCCGACTGGCGTCGACGTGAGCAACCCCAACTCGATGGTATTGGCGTACTCGACATTGAACGTTTCGCCCCAGGGAAACTGGGAGCGCTGCGGTCCTGCCGCGGCGTATTCCCACTGTGCCTCGCTGGGCAGTGCGAACGCGCGGCCGGTGCGCCGGCTCAGCCACTGGGCATAGGCGTCGGCATCGACATCACTGACGCTGTACACGGGGTGGTTGGCCTGATGCTGGGGAAAGCGGCCAAACGCCCAACCCGTAGGCAAAAAGGGATAGCCGGTATCCAGCAGAAAGGCGCGATATTCGCTATTGGTCACCGGGTAGCGACCGATGCGAAAGCTCGCCAAGCTGACCCGATGGTTGGGGGTTTCCTTCTCGATCCAGCTGCGGTCCAAGCCCAGCCCGGCGTAGGCGGTCATGACCGCGTCGACGCGCTGCGGCTCCAGGCCGATCTCGACGTGGGCAGCGGGAACGTCGCACATGGCGGGGTTGAACACGTCGATGCGCGGGTCGCCCTTGCAACCCAGCACTTCACCGGCGGCAATACGCCGCACCAGGGGTTCGGCAACCGACTCGACCACCCGCAGCAGTTGCTCGATGGGATCGCTCATCAACTGTCCGGTGGCGTCGGCGATTTGGCGGGTCAGCTCATATTCGACATAAGCCTGCGGGTAGCCCATCAATACCCGATCAGACACATTTTTTGGCAAGGGGCTCGGCAGCGTTGGCCAATGCCAACCGTATTGATTCGTCATAGGTACACCTTTTTCCTAGCGAACACGTCCACGACCGAGCGCGAAACCGCTCGGCGTGTGAATCAGTCAGGTCTCAGAGTCGGTCGAGCAGCAACCTTCGATTGGTTTCGATCATCTCGATTTCGGTGGAATACACCTCAACCACCAGGCCATCGGGATCTTCGAAGTACACCGCAGTGCGGACGTTGTCCGGCCCATGGTGATAACCCGGCGCGGGGCCATTGCCCCGGACCAGAGTGATGTTGTCGTCGGCAGCCACCTTGTCGGCGATGCGCTTGACATCCTCCGGCAGCGCACGAATACCGATGTGGTAGCCCGGCGGGTAGACAAAGTCCGGATTGTGTTCGATGAAGAAGTCGAACCCGTTCAACTCCATCACCACTTTGCGCGGCCCCAGGTTGTAGCAATAGTGGGCACCGAAGATGTCGCGATAGAACGCCTGGGAGGCTTCAAGGTCACGGGTGAGGATGTTGATATGGGTCAGTTGCGGGCGCTGGGATTCCAGCGCGGCGGCCTCGATGGAAACACCTTCAAGGGAGCGCCACATTTTGATCGCGGCGGCGAACTTGGAGAAACCGGCCAGCCAGGTTTTCACCGTGTCCGGGGATACGCCAGCGTCAGTGACCGCCAGGCCACGGGGGTAAATGAAACAGGCCGCGTGTTGCAGCCATGCCGCATTCAGCGGATCGCCAGCGGGTTGCCCGGCGCTGCCTTCGGTCAGGCGCACGACGCTGACGGCCTTGTTGTGATAACCGTCGGCCAATGCCGCAAGCCGAGTATTCAGGGTGTCCGGGCTGTCTGCCGCCGACACCAACAGAATAAACCCATCGGCCTGCGGCAATTGCGCGCCCTCCACGGCCGCGCACAGTTCGAAACCGGCCGCTTTCGCGCAGGTGTTCAACGGTTCGAGAAACCCGCTCAGACGTGCCGCGGTGTCGGGGCTGTACAAGGTAATAAAACGCAGCATCAGGCAACCCTCCCCTCGGCACGGCGACCCACCAACAGGCTGTAGCGCCCGATAGGCTCCCGGACCACCTCAAAACCCTGGGAAGCCATCTGCTCGGCAATCCAGCTGGTGGGATGCAATTCGCCGTGCACCGTGTTGACCATCATGTGCAGGGAGAAATCCGCCGACAGTGCCGGATGAATTTCGTCGTTTTCCAGGGTCATGCTCAGCACCAGCAGCGAACCGCCGTCGTTGACCAACTGTGCAGCCGAGCGGATCAGCGTGCTGGTTTCTTCGCGGGTGAAATAATGCAGGCAGTCATTGACCATGATCACGTCGGCGCTTTCACCTTCGTAACGGGCCAGGTCCAATAGGTTACGTTCCTTGAACGTCAGTCGCCCCGCCAGCTGGTACTTCTCGACGGTGCTTTCGGCGGACTGGCGCGTAGCGGCCAGGTCCCAGATTTCGCCCTGGACCTGAGGGTGCCGCCGGGCGATTTCAGCGATGTAGGTGCCGTGGCCACCGGCCAGGTCGATGACCTTGCTGGCGGTATCGAACACCGGCAATTCCTTGAGCACATCGACCATGGGCTGGCTGAAGCGCACCATCGCATCGTTGAAGGCATCACGCGCGGCAATGTCGTGCTTGAAGCGGTTCTCTTGCTGGAAATCCATGGACTCGGCGCTGCTCAGGATTTCCCCGAGGCGCGGCCAGTTCTGCCACTGCAAGCGCTGGTGAGCAATGATCGGGCCGATGAACTCGGCGCTGCGGCTGACCAGGTAACGCTCGGCCAAGGGCTGGTTGGTATAGGTGTCGGCGGACTTTCTCAACAGGCCCAGGGCAACCAGCCCATTGAGAAAGATCTTGGCCTTGTTGGGCACCCAGCCCAATTGCTTGCTGATAGCGTCGGCGCTGGCCGGGCGGGTGGTTTGATCGAAGAGGTGCTGCGCTACAGCGAAATGAAGGATGGCGGATTGTCGATACTGGTCGGAGAGTTTCACCAGGTCGACCACGCTGGACAGAGCGGTTACTTCATCAGCGTGCTCATAGATGGTCGTCGGCTTTTGCGCATTCATACAGATTCTCTTCCTTGGATGTTTTTATCTTCACTGGCGTCGGTAAGCGGTGCTTGAGACGTAGCGTGCTGTTTAACGGTCCGGAGTCGTGTGCAAATGAATGTTTATCAGCAGCTTCCTAAAAAGCTAGACACGAGCCTAGTCTTTTGTCCTACAAAAGCAAGGCAAAGCTTTTATAATTATTTGCTATTTAAAATTACTTATTAGTTCCTTTTATTTATTATTTTCCTCGGCAGCAAAAATGACTATGCTCATGCCCAATACCCCTTACGCAATGGATGGCGCCAAAGGTCGACGAACTCCAGTGATGCCCTCACTCTCCATGGTTACACGCGATTTATGACTTCCAGACCCGCCGACGATACCCAGTCATCCACTGCTGACCGCATCCTGTTTTTGCTCAAGACACGTGGCCCGTTGAAAACCACCGAACTGGCTTCGCTGCTGGAACTCACGTTTGAGGCGACCCGGCAACAAATCCAGAAATTGCAGGCATCGGAGTTGATCATCGGCATTTCCGCAGCCACCTCCGGGGCGGGCCGGCCTTCGTTGAAATGGGCGCTGACAGACACCGCGCAAAACAAATTCCCCGATTCCCACAGCGTGCTGACCCTGCACCTGATCGAATCCATCGAGGGGGTTTTCGGCAGCGACGGCGTGGAAAAAATCATCACCAGCATGGAAGCAACCAATCGCCAGGAATACGTCCAGGCGTGTTCGCAAGCCTCATCCCTGGAAGAAAAAGTCGCCATTCTGGTGCGCATACGCGAACTCGCCGGCTACATGGCGCATATGGAACCTGCGGGTGAAGGTTGGCTGCTGATCGAAAACCACTGCCCGATCTGTGCCGCCGCACGCAAATGCCAGGGTTTCTGCCGCTCGGAGCTGCAGATATTTCGCGCCGCCATGGGCGACGACACGCTTGTCGAACGTTGCGAGCACCTGATCTCCGGAGACCGGCGTTGCGTCTATAACATCCAACCACGAAACTGACCGCCCCATACTCCAGGCGCCCTAAAGGAATAAGGCCATGACCCCGACCATCGACTTGCTCACCAGCCACCGCAGCGATCGCAGCTTCCATTCCACGCCCGTCAGCGACGCACACCTGGATGCCATCTTGCGTGCCGGTCACCTGGCACCGACGTCATTCAATGCCCAGCATATTTCCGTGGTGGTGGTGCGCGATGCAGCCACCCGCGAGCGCATTGCGGCAGTAGCGGGCGGCCAGCCCTGGATTGTGTCGGCGCCGGTATTTATCGTGCTGGTGGTGGACTTTCACAAGACCGCCGTAGGTGCCGCGCTCAATGGTCAGCAACAGCAGATCCAGCGGCATTTGGAGGGGTTGATCGCTGCGAGCACCGACGGCGGCATCATCCTCAGTACCCTGATGATCGCCGCGCGCTCATTGGGGCTGGGCGTGGTACCGGTGGGCGGCATTCGTGCCAACGCCGAGGCGATGATCGAACTGCTCGGCCTGCCCGAACAGACCTTCGCCCTGTGCGGCCTGGCCCTGGGTCATGTGCACGAGCCGGCGGCGCAGAAACCGCGCATGGGCATCGAAGCCTTCCGTCACGACGAACGCTACAACCCGGCGGCGCTGGCGCCGGCGATCAGTGCCTATGACCAACACCTGATGCGCCATTGGCAGATCATCGGCCGCGCGGACGGCCAGTCCTGGTCAAGCACCGTGGGCCGCACGTATGCACGCAACTACCGGCCCGACCTCAAGGCTCAGTTGCTGGCCAATGGTTTGTCCGCCGATTGACCGCCACTGCCCCAGCCCAACGCCTTGTATAAGGCGATGGCGTTGAGGTAGGACGCCGTCTCGGCGTCGGCCACGTCCTTCTTGATCAGGAAAAACGCGCGCTGGTTTTCCAGCACCGCCATGTAGGTTCCCGAGCCGCTGCGGTAGCGTTTGCTGGCGATGTCGATCGCCTGCTCGGCATGGGTGGCGGACGCCAGCAACGCGCCCAGGCGTGTCTGGTCCTGCGCCAGGCGCATCAACGCATTTTCCACATCTTCCTGGGCCTTGAGCAACGACTGCTGATAGCGTGCCAGGGCACCTTCGGCCTGGGCTTGGGAACCGCGCAAACGTGCGCGTACGTTGCCCAGGCGAAACGCCGGCCAATCCACCGACGGCGCCAGCTCATAAGCCCGGGATGCGCTGCCAAGGTCACCGCCGCGCAGGGCGAAGAAGCCAATGAAACCGCCCAGGTTCAGGCGCGGGTACAGGTCGGCCGTGGCGGCGCCGACGTCTTCGGTGCTGGCGGCCAGCAGACGTTCGGCGCTGACCACATCCGGACGATTGCGGATCAATTGGTCGACATCGCCCAAGGGCAGTTGCCGGGCCAGCGGCGCAAGGAAATGCGCCTTGGCCAGGGCCTGCGGTTGACGCGGTGGCTGGCCGGTCAATACGTCCAGGCGATACCCGGTTTCCTGGATCCGCGTCAGCAACGGTGGAATCGCAGCCTCGCTGAGCAGTAAGTTGGCATGGGCGTTTTGCTGGTCCTCGAATTGGCCGCTGCCGGCGCGTACCTGAGCGCTGCTCAGCGTGAGCGTTTCGCGCCAGGCGCTGACCTGGGCCTGGGCCACCTCCAGGCTGCGGGTCAGGCCTTGCTGCTCGTAGTAATAACGCGCCACGTCGGCGGCGATGCTCAACTGCATCAGCGCCAGGTCTGCCTGGGCCGCCTGCGAGCGCGCCATGGCCGAGGCCGTCAGGCGCTGCAACCGCCCGAACACATCGATCTCCCATTGCACATCAAAGCCGGCGCGATAGGTCTGCGACAGCATCCGCTCGGGTGGCCCGCCGTCGGACGGCAACTGCTGCTCCAGGCTGCGGCCATAGGCGGTACGGGCGGTGACGCCGGGATACTGGTCGAGCCGGCGGTCATCAAACACCGCGCGGGAAGCCAACAGATTGGCCTGTGCCTGGCGGATGTCATGGTTATGCGCCAGCGCCGTGTCGATCAGGCGGTCGAGCTCGGCGTCCTCAAAAAACGACCACCACGAAGCCTGCACAGGCGCCTGCCGGGTAAACAAGGCCTTTTGCGCGGTGACCAGGCTGATCGGCGGGGTCGCGGGCTTTTCGTAGTGCGGCCCGACCATGCAGCCGTTGAGCAGCGTCAGCGCCAGCACGGTCGTGACAGTTTTGCCGGGCTTCATGGTTCGCTCCTCAGGGTTTGCGCCAGGGACTGGGCGCGCGGGGTCGCGGCCGCGACAGAGTGCTTGCGGGCCAACAGGGTGTAGACCGTCGGCAGCACGAACAGGGTGAAGCAGGTGCCGATCAGCATGCCCGACACGAGCACCACCCCCAGGCCGTAGCGGCTGTTGGCCCCCGCGCCCGAGGCGAACAGCAGCGGGACCAGGCCGACCACCATGGCCGCCGTCGTCATCAGGATCGGCCGCAAACGAATTTGCGCGGCCTTGCGTATCGCCTCGGAGCGGTCGAGGTGTTCCTGGATCTGCAAAGCGTTGGCGAATTCGACCATCAGGATGCCGTGCTTGCTGATCAGCCCGATCAGGGTCACCAGGCCGATCTGCGTGTAGATGTTGATCGTGGCGTAGCCCAGCGCCAGGGGAATCAGCGCGCCGCTGATGGACAGCGGCACGGTGATCAGAATGATCAGCGGGTCCATCAGGCTTTCGTACTGCGCCGCCAGTACCAGGTAGATCACGATCACCGCCGCCAGGAACGCCAGCAGCAGTGCATTGCCTTCCTGAGTGTACTGCCGCGCGTCGGACTGCCAGTCGTAGCTGAACCCCACGGGCAACTCGGCGGTGACGCCTTCGAGGAATGCCACGGCGTCGCCCAGGGTGACCCCGGCTGCTGGCACGCCCTGGAAGGTCGCGGCGTTCTGCTGGTTGAACTGGGTCAGCTTGTTGGGCTCGACGTGTTCGGACACCTGGATCACCGTCGACAGCGGAATCAGCGTGCCGTCTTCGGTGCGCACATACTGGCGGGTCAGGGCTTCGGGCGTCAGCCGCTCGCTGCCTGGGCTCTGGGCAATCACATCATAGGAGCGGCCCTCCAGGGCAAAGCGGTTGAGGTAGTTTTCCCCGACCAGCACCGCCAGCGATTCTCCGATGTCCTGCATGCGGATTCCCAGGCTGTTGGCCTTGGCCCGGTCCACCCGCACCTGTACCACCGGGTTGTTGTAGTCCAGGTCACTGTCGACCACCGCGAACAACCCACTGTCTCGGGCCTTCTGCTTGATCTGCTCCATGGTTTCGTACAGCACGCGGTAATCCTGGGAACTGCGCAGCACCAGTTGCACCGGCAGGCCACCGGTGGACCCCGGCAAGGCCGGCAGCTGGAAGGCAAAGATGCTGGTGCCTTCCACGTCGTTGGTGGCCGCTTGCAGGTCGACCTGGATCTGCGCGGCGGTGCGCTCGCGCTCGCCCCACAACGTCAGGTTAATGCCGCCAATGCTCGAGGCGATGCCGTCGCTGCCGTTGATGATCCAGGTGCTGACGGTTTCCGGAAGCCGCCCGTAGACGTCATTCAGCTTGGCGGAAAAACGCTCGACGTACTCGAGGTTGGCATGTTGCGGCGCCTTGATCGCCGTGAGCAGCCCGGCCTGGTCCTCGGTGGGCGCCAGCTCGCGCTGCGGCAACTGGTACAACCACGGCAGGCTGATCATCACCAGCAAGGCAAACATCCCGCTGAGCCAGCGATGCCGCAGCGACAGGTCCAGCACCCTGGCATAACGCAGCGCCAGGCCGTCGAAGACGCGGTTGGCCAGGTGCGCCATGCGCCCTTCCGATTGCTTGGACTGCAACAGGAACGAGCTCATGACCGGCGACAACGTCAGCGCCACCACGCCGGAGACGATCACCGCGCCGGCCAGGGTCAGGGCAAACTCACGAAACAACGCGCCCGTGAGGCCGCCCATCATGCCGATAGGCGCATACACCGCCGCCAGGGTAATGGTCATGGCGATCACCGGCCCCGCCACTTCCCGCGCACCGACCAGGGCGGCCGCCACCGGAGTCTTGCCCTCCTCGATATGCCGGTGCACGTTCTCCACCACCACAATCGCATCGTCCACCACCAGCCCCACGGCCAGCACCATCGCCAGCAGCGTCAACAGGTTGAGGCTGAAACCGAACGCCAGCATCAAAGCCGCAGCCCCCAGCATCGACAAGGGAATGGTCACCACCGGAATCAGCACCGTGCGCAACGACCCCAGGCACAGGTAGATGACGATCACCACGATCAGCAAGGCTTCGAGCAAGGTTTTCATCACCTCGTCGATGGAGGTCTGGATAAAACGCGCGGTTTCAAACGCCAGCTCGGCCTTGACGTCCGGTGGCAGGGTCTTGCGCACGTCCGGCAAGAGTTTCTTGATACCGTCGACGATCACCAGCGGGTTGCCGCCAGGGGTCGGGAACAAGCCCAGGTGCACGGCTGAAACGCCGTCCATGGTGGCACTGGTTTCGCTGGACGCCGCGCCCAGTTCCACGGTGCCTACATCCTTCAGGCGCACCAGGCCGTTGCCATCGTTGCGCAGCACCAGGTCGCGAAATTCATTGACGTTAGTCAGGTCGGTATTGACCCGCAGGTTGGCGACCACAAACAGCCCTTTGACCTTGCCCGGCGCCGCCTGGTAGTTGTTGCGGCGCACCGCGTCGGCCACATCGGCGGCGGTCAGGCCGCGAGCGGCGAGCCGTGCGGGGTCGATCCACAGGCGCATCGCCAGGGTTTGCCCGCCAAATACCTGGACCTTGGCCACGCCCTCGATGGTGCTCATCACCGGTTCCACCACCCGCGCCAGGTAATCGGTCAAGGCCGGGGTCGACAGAGTCGGGCTGGAAAAACCGATATAGGCCACCGCCGTCGACTCACCGGAAGAGCGCTCGATCACCGGGTCATAGGCCTGCTCCGGCAGCCGGAAACGCACCTGATTGACCTTGGCCATCACCTCTGTGAGCGCCTGGGTCGAGTCGCGGTTGAGCTCCATGCGCACCGTGACCACGCTGCGCCCCTGCACCGACGAACTCGACAAGTAATCCACGCCTTCCACCGACGACACTGCCTGGGCAATCGGTTGCGTAACGAACCCCTGCATCAGGTCTGACGAAGCACCGGGGTATTCGGTGGTCACGGTGATGGTGGAGCTTTCCAGCATCGGATACTGGCGGATCGGCAGTTGCAGCAGGGACATGGCCCCCAGCAGCAGGATCAGGATACTGACGACGAGCGCAAGCACCGGCCGCCGAACGAAAATATCGGTGAAAGTCATAAGTGTTCTCTGGGCGAAGAATCAGATGCCCGTCACAGGCGGTTTGGACGCAGGCAGGGCCAGGGTGTCATCGGTCGCCTGCACCGCCATGCCGTCACTGAGCTTGAGTTGCCCGGAGGTCACCACCTGGTCACCCTCATGCAGCCCTTCCTGGATCTGGACCCAACCGTCCTGCCGCTGGCCGATTTTCACCGCCACCCGCTTGACCACCAGCGCGGTGCCCTTATCCGGGCGGGCGAGAAAAACGGTATCGCCATAAGCGGTGTAGGCCACCGCCGTTTCCGGCACGGTCAGTACATCGGCCACTTCGGTATCGGCCACTTTGACGCTGGCGTACATGCCTGGCTTGAGGGGGGCATCCGGCCTGTCCAGCGTGGCCTGCACCTGCACCGTACGCGAGCGGCCGATCATCGGGTCGACGGCACTGATCCGAGCCTTGAACACCCGGCCAGGATAGGCGTCGATCAGCACGCCGACGGTTTGCCCGACGGCCAGGCGACGGCTGAGCTGCTCATCCAGGGAAAAATTGACATAGAGCACCTGGCTGTTGACCAGGCTGACGATGCGGTCGCCGACATTCAGGTACTGACCTTCGTTGACCTGGCGAATCCCCAGCTCCCCGGCGAAGGGTGCGCGGATGGTCTTCTGGGCAATCAGGGCCTGGACTTTTTTCAACTCGCCCTGGGCCATGTCATGGACGGCCCGGGCATTGTCGAGTTGTTCCTGGGTCGCAGCGTTTTCCCTGACCAGTCCGGTCACCCGCTTGCGGATGATCTCGGCATTGCGCACCTGGGCCTGCAGCCGCAACTGCTCGGCCTGCTCCGGGGCATCGTTGAGTTTGACCAGCACCTCGCCGGCCTTGACCTGACGGCCCGACTCGAAGTTGATCAAGGTGATCCGCCCGCCTACCTCGGCGGAAACCTGCACCTGGGAGGCCGCTTCCAGCTCGCCGACACCGGCGAAGTACACATTGGCCGGACGCAATTGCACCGCCCCCAGCGCGACCTTGGTCAACGCGCCGGCCGGGGCATCGGCGGATTGGGCCTGGGACGGCGCGCGCGACATCATCACCACCGCGATGACCGCCACCGGAATCATCACCAGGCTGGTTATCTTCTTCTTGTTCATGGACGTCCTTATCACGATGAGTGCGTTACGCGCGGTTCACAACCAGCTGTGGTTGAACAGCAAGAAGGCCAGCACCGCCCAGATCGACAGCACCAGGTGAGTCAATTGCAAACCCTCCTGGCGAATCCAGTAGCCGAACCACAAGCCCCCCAGCAGCATGGCGAAGACAAATGCCGAAAACGCGCTGAGGGCGAGGTTGAGCCAGGGTCGAGCCGACAACAGACCGTCGCCGAGGACCAACTGATAGCTGCCGGTCCAGGCCGCCAGGGCAGCGACCAATTGCAGGGCCAACACGATCAACAGGGCCAGCTGGTGCAAACGGGGTGAGCGTACAGCCCGCACCAGTATGGGAATTTCGATGGCAGGGCTCTGGCGCAACGGCTCCATGGCCATGGTCGCGCCCACCGCGCCTACCGAGCTGCGAAACGCTTGCCAGTTGTTAAGCACCGCGATGCTCAGCCACAGGCTCAGGCCAACGGCCTGTACGCCCAGAAACACCGACATCGAGTTACCCAGTACCCACGCCTCCCCAGTCATTCAAACCTCCATATTTGCCGAAAGATAAATCAAGCCTCAGGTATTTACACAAGACATTGCTTGGATAATACAACTCAGCCGTTTAAACACAAGATTTATCTTTTTACGGGAGAGGGTTCAGGAAGGCTGAAAACGCCGTCTGGCAAGCACCCGCCGGGCTTCGGCGCAGTCACGCCGAAGCCCGGAAGCGGTTGTGGGGGAATGGGGGTTTGGCGGGGCGCTGAACACGTCGGCCATCGCGGCGACGGCTACTGTTCAGGGCGCAGGGGCGAGTTCAATCCCGTGCCAGCGCTTCGATCGGGTCCAGCCGCGACGCGTTGCGCGCGGGCACGAAGCCGAACACCACGCCGATAAGCGTTGAACAGAACACCGCCGTCAGCACCGAACCCATTGAAAACACCATCTCCCATTCCTTGATGAACACCGAGAACAGGTGGCCGATGGCGTACGACAGGGCAATGCCGATGGCGCCACCGAGCAGGCAGACCATCACCGCCTCCACCAGAAACTGCTGACGAATGTCCGACTGCCGCGCGCCGACCGCCATGCGAATACCGATCTCGCGGGTACGCTCGGTCACGGAGACGAGCATGATATTCATCACGCCGATGCCGCCGACCACCAGTGAAATCACCGCGATCAGCGACAGCAGCAACGCCAGCGAGCGGCTGGTTTTCTGTACGGTCTGCATGATGCTGTCGAGGTTGTTGGTGAAAAAATCCTTGGCGCCGTGGCGCTGCAGCATCAGTTTGTTGACGTTGTCTTCCACCACTTTGCTCGGCTGGCCATCCTTGATGCGCACGCTGATGCTGTCCAGATAGCGCTGGCCCAACAGACGTCCGGCCGCGGTTTCGTAGGGCACCCAGACGTTGAGTGATTTGCTCGCGGCAAACAGGTTTTTATTCTCCGCCGCCACACCGATCACGGTGCACGGCAAATTGCCGATCAGGATCACCTGGCCCAGCGGATCGATCTGCTCGCCAAACAGACGCTGACGGGTCTTGTGATCGATGACCACGACCTGAGCCTGACGCCGCGCATCGCTTTCGCTGAAATGAATGCCCGCCGCAATTTTGATTCCGCGCACCTGAAAATACAGATCGCTGACGCCGTTGACCTGCGCATCGACGTCGATGTTGCGGTAACGCAACAGCAGGTTGCGCCCGACCACCGGCGTCGCGCTGTCGACGTAATACAGCTGATTGAGCGCCGCGACATCGGCGGGCACCAGGGTTTCGATGGCGGCCGAACGGCTGTCGCCGAAACTGGTACCGGAATAGATATCGATAGTGTTGCTGCCGATCGCCTGAATGTCTTTGAGCACATAACGCTTGGCGCCCTCGCCTATCGCCGAAATCGAGACCACCGAGGTGATGCCGATGACGATACCGAGCATGGTCAACAAGGTGCGCATGCGATGGGAAATCAACGCGACCCACGCCATGTTGAACGCTTCCTTGAACAGCCCGAGGCTGGCGACCAGCCGCCGCGCCGCGGTTGCTCGCGGCGCCGCCCGATCGGCGCTCACCGGTGTTTCACTGTCACGTACGTTGCGCCGGTCGCTGAGGATTTCGCCATCGCTGACTTCAATAATGCGCTGGGCATTGGCCGCGACTTTCGGGTCATGGGTCACCAGAATCACCGTGTGCCCGGCGGCGTGCAGCTCCTGCAGAATGTGCATCACTTCCTTGCCACTGGTGGTGTCAAGAGCGCCGGTCGGCTCATCGGCGAGGATCACTTCACCGCCGTTCATCAAGGCGCGAGCAATACTCACACGCTGCTGCTGGCCGCCGGAGAGCTGGCTGGGCCGATGTGTGAGGTGCCGTTCCAGGCCCAACCGCGCCAACAGTTCACGGGCGCGGGCATGGCGTTGCGGCTCTGGGGTTCCGGCGTAAATCGCCGGGATCTCAACGTTGTGCATGGCGCTGAGGTGGGGCAGCAAGTGATAACGCTGGAAGATGAAGCCGAAGTAGTCGCGGCGCAGCTCCGCCAGCGCCTCGCTGTCGAGATCACGGGTTTCGCGGCCGTTGATCCTGTAGCTGCCGGCGGTGGCGTAATCGAGGCAGCCCAGGATGTTCATCAGGGTCGACTTGCCGGAGCCGGACGCGCCGATAATCGCGACCATTTCGCCGGCATGGATCGTCAGGTCGATGTCTTTCAACGCAAGGAATTCGCGGTCACCCGCGGTGAAACTGCGCGTGATTGCGCTCAGTTGCAGCAGGGCCTGGGCCATGATCAGGCCCCCGCCACAGCGGATACCGGTTCACCGATCACCACCCGGTCGCCCTCAACCAATCCGTCGTTGATCTGAACCTTGACGTTGTTGTTGATCCCGACCCGCACAACGCGCGCCTGGGCCTGGCCCTTGGCGTCGAGCACGCGCACCGGAAAGCTGCCGTCGCTGTTGCGCGCACCGAGCGCCGCCACCGGAATGGTCAGCACGGAGGTGGCCGTGTCGAGCACCACCCGCACCTGCGCAGTCATGGAAATGCGCAGGCGATGATCCGGGTTGGGCACCTCGAACAGCGCGTTGTAAAACACCGCCGTGTTTTGCTTCGCAGTACCGGCCGGCGCGGTTTCGAGGAAATTCTGCGGTGCCGGTTCGGTGCCGCGCAGTTTGCCGTAATAACGTTTGTCTTCGCCAAGAATGGTGAAATACACCTGCTGCCCCGGCGCGATGTGAATCACATCCGCTTCCGACACTTGCGCCTTGACGGTCATGGTGTCCAGATCGGCCAGCTTGAGCAGGATCGGCGCCAACTGGTTGGCGATCACGGTCTGGCCTTCCTGCGTGACGATGCCGACCACATCGCCGTCAATCGGCGCAATAATCCGCGTGTACGCCAGATTGACCTTGGCGGTGTCGATCTGGATATGCGCACTCTTGATCTGCGCTTCGAGTGACAGCAGGTTGGCCTGCTGCACTTCGTAGTCCGATTGGGCGGTTTCGAAATCCTGGCGCGAGATCGAAGCGTCCTCCTGCAAATTCCGGCTGCATACGCTGATGCAGTAGCGCGGGCATGGCTTGCACATGGGCCTGTGACGGTCTCGCTCCTTGGCCGCCCCCCTGACGATGGCGCGGCAGCAGCAGCGGCTCCGGCGGCGAACGGTACTTGCCGAGCCAGTAACTGCGGTCGCGAGCGTACCGATCCGAGCCCTGATAGCGTGTGTCGTCTGCAATGAAATCGACATAGGACGGCGCCGAGATCGAGGGTGATTGTCCCTCGCTCAGCGCGCTGTATATTTCACCCAGCGACTTGAGCATCTGGCCAAAGCCCCAGCCGTCGAGAATCAAGTGATGGGCCTGGGTCGCCAGCCAGTGGCGCTCATCATCCAGACGAATCAGGCAAAAGCGAAACAACGGCTGGCCGTCCAGGTGATAGATCTGCTCCATCTGTTGTTGCACCAATGCCCGCGCTGCCGCTTGCGCTTCGTCAAGCCCGCGAAGGTCAAACAGCGGCATCGCCACCGCCATCGTCCGGGCAAAAGTTTGCAAGGGCAGCCCATCAGCGCCGGCGCCCGGCAGCAATATCGTGCGCAAGGCATCGTTGCCCGCGACCAGACAATTCAGCGCCGCCTGCATCAGGGCCTGATCCAGCGGGCCATTCAGCTCTACGTATCCGCCAATGTTGTACATCGGTGAATCACCGCGGCTGAGTTGATCCAGCCAGATATCCCGTTGGGCGGCGGTCAGCGCAAAGGTTTCGCAAGGCGCGGACAGATCGTCCGCTGCGGGGGCTGAAGTGGGCTGCATAAGATCCATCTCATGTGATTTTCCGGGTATTCAAGCATCGGCCCTGTTCCCGGCACGACACCTGAAACCCGGACAAGCGCAGCGCCCCTGCCCCGCTTTCCCCGAAAGCCCGCTCCAGGACGCGCCTATGCCACGTCGCTGAAGCAAGGGCTGAAAAATCTGTAGGAAAAACGCCATGATTTAGTAGTGCTTTTCGCTGGATCACCGGCTGAGCAAAGGCTTCATCTGCCGACAGCGCGGGGGGTTGGCGTGCTTCCCCCGCCATTGACGACGTTTAAACGCGAGCGCCTGCGGTGGGCATCCTGGCGGGAATAGTGGCACTTTGTGTCCCTGCTTTCCCCTACAGACGCAGGGCAAATGTACAGATTTAATTCGCTGTAGATCACTTCAAGAAGAAGTGATTGCGTGGCAGCTTTTGCGTAACCGGCAGACGAAGCGGTGATGACTCTGAACCAGGGATGAGAAGGATATGAATCTGACCGGTTGTATTCGCACGATGGAAAACCCGCATTTCTACTGGCAGCTCGGAGAGCTGATAGCCAGCACCGGCGACGATCAGTTCGCCAACAACATGTTCCAGTTGGTTGACACGCTGGTGCCGATCAACCGTCTGGACCTCAGTGAGTGGACATTGGACGAGCGCCAGGCCAGCGTGATCGAGATCAAACCGCTGGGCAGTGCGGGCCAGCCCCTGGCCGGCGATTGCCGCGCAGCGATCGAGCGGCCTCACGATCATCCGCTCCTGCAGAAAATGATCGAGATGAGCGACTCGCTGCTGATTCAGCTGAAAGCTTCGCCGTTACCGCGCCATCCGCAACACGGCGTGCATCAGTGCAATCTGGTGTCGCGTATCGCCAATCGTCGTTGCGTGATTTCGGTGTACCGGCCGCATACCCAGCGGGCGTTTTCCCTGCCGGAGCTGGCGTTTCTCAAGAGCCTGTCCGACACCTTGCTGCCGCTGATCGAACGGCATGCGCAAATGACCCGGCAACGTCTCGCCCGGCAGCCTCATCCGGCGCTCGCGGAGCTGGACCAGGCGCCACTCGCGCAAATCTTCGATGAACGGCTGGCGCAGAGCGATATCGTCCTCTCGGCCCGCGAGAAAGAAGTCTGCCTGGGCCTGCTGACCGGCGCCACCGTGCCGCAAACGGCGGAAAAACTGCGGGTCAAGAACAGCTCGATCGAGACGTATCTCAAGCGTGCCGCGGCGAAACTGAGTGTCAGTGGGCGCCATGGGCTGGCGAAATGGATGGCCGGGGCTTGAACTCATCTCGATCTCTACAGTGCCTGCGGCTGAAACGTGGCTGTGCAATGACCGCGTTACGCTTTTCCCTGCTATCGACGGTTATGCTGATGGCCGGGTGTTCGTTGATTCCGGATTATCAACGTCCGTCGTCGCCGAGTGCCGCGCAATACCCGATTGCAACGCAGCCAGCCGCGCGCCGTGAAGACTGGCGCACGCTGTTCAACGACCCGGCCATGAAGCAACTGATCGAAACGGCCCTGGTCAATAATCGCGACCTGCGTGTGGCGGCGCTGAACGTTCAGGCATTCCAGGCGCAATACCGCATTCAACGCGCCGACCGGCTACCGGCGGTGTCGGCCAACGCCAACCAGTCGCGCCAACGCATGCCGTCCAGCCTCACCGGCGGCGAGGCGCAGATCACTTCGGCGTCTGCGGTCAATCTCGGCATCAGCGCTTATGAGCTGGATTTCTTCGGCCGGGTGCGCAGCCTCAGCGAACAAGCCTTGCAGAGTTGGCTGGCCACTGAATACGCGCGGCGCAGCGCCGAGCTGAGCCTGGTGGCGAACGTCGCCAATGCTTACCTGACGTGGCGCGCCGATCAGCAATTGCTTGAGCTGAGCCGCAACACGCTTGCCGCCGACGAACAGAGCCTGCGCCTGACCACGCGCAACCGCGAGGCTGGCAAGTCCTCGGCGCTGGAGCAGGTGCAGGCGCAGACCAGCGTCGACAGTTCGCGGGTCAATGTGGCGCGCTACCAGCGCCGGGTTGCACAGGACCTGAACAGCCTGACGCTGCTGGTCGGTGCGCCGGTTTCGGCGCACTTGCCGGCGCTTCCCATCGCCAGCGAATGGGTGTCGCCTGTACCGGCCGGGCTGCCGTCGGACTTGTTGCAACGGCGTCCGGACATTCTCCAGGCCGAATACCGCCTTAAAGCCGCCAACGCCAATATAGGTGCAGCGCGCGCGGCGTTTTTCCCCAGCATGAGCCTGACGGCCAATGCCGGCACGGCCAGTCGCGATCTGTCGGGGTTGTTCAGCGCAGGTTCCGGCGCGTGGACATTCCAGCCGCAGATCAGCCTGCCGATTTTCAATGCCGGCGCCCTGCGTGCGAGCCTGGATTACGCGAAGTTGCAGAAAGACGTCGCCGTCGCCGAGTATGAAAAGTCGATTCAGACGGCATTTCAGGAGGCCGCCGACGGGCTGGCGGCGCGCAGCACCTACGAGCAGCAACTCCAAGCCCAACGCGATTTGGTGCAGGCCACCCAGGATTACTACAACCTGGCCCGGAACCGTTACCGCAACGGCGTCGACAGCAGCCTGACGTTTCTGGATGCGCAGCGTTCGCTGTTCATTTCGCAACAAGCTTTGATCAGCGACCGCCTCGCGCAGCTGATGGCCGAGGTCAATCTCTACACCGCGTTGGGCGGTGGCTGGCAAGCTGACGAGCCGGCGGCGCGGTGATCTTCGGCAATTTCAAGACACTTCTACCCCATTCAGACGCGAACAGGCCTTAACGTTAAGCCATTCCCTTAACGTCTTCCAAAATGAATT
>NZ_JASLAW010000065.1 GCF_030147005.1 Pseudomonas sp. | reverse complement strand
TTGCTCCCGCTGGACTGCGCAGCAGTCCCATTTTCTGGGGTCGCTTCGCGGCCCAGCGGGAGCAAGCTCCCTCGCCACAGGCCGACGGTTGCCTGCTCTAGCGCTTAACTGACTGGCATTGGGGCAAGCCCCCTCCCACATCACGCCCTGCAACGCAGGTTAACGCTTACTTCGAGACGGGCATCGCAAACTCCGCGCCCTGCTCGATACTCTCAGACCAACGCTGCATGATCGACTTCTGCTTGGTGTAGAAACGCACCCCTTCTGTGCCATAGGCATGCATGTCGCCAAACAGGCTTTTCTTCCAGCCGCCGAAACCGTGCCAGGCCATCGGTACAGGGATGGGTACGTTGATGCCGACCATGCCCACTTCAATGCGCCGCGCAAATTCGCGGGCGATGTTGCCGTCGCGGGTGAAGCAGCTCACGCCGTTACCGAACTCGTGGTCATTGACCAACTTCACCGCCTCGGCAAAGTCGTTCACGCGCACACAGGCCAGTACCGGGCCGAAGATCTCTTCGCGGTAAATGCTCATGTCCCGGGTCACGTGGTCGAACAGCGTGGCGCCAAGCCAGAAGCCGTTTTCCAGGCCGGGCTCGGTGGGCACGTAGTCACGGCCATCGAGCAGCAAGTGCGCGCCGGCTTGTACGCCTTGTTCGATATAGCCACTGATGCGCTCCAACGCCGCCCGCGACACGATCGGCCCCATCTCGGCTTTCAAATCGCGGCCATCGGTGATGCGCAGCGTCTTGGCGCGCTCGGTCAAGGCCGCAATGACTTTGTCCCCGACATCCCCCACCAGCACCGCCACCGAGATCGCCATGCAGCGCTCGCCGGCACTGCCGTAGGCGGCCCCCATCAGGGCGTCGACGGTGCGCTCGATGTCCGCGTCGGGCATCACCACCATATGGTTTTTCGCGCCACCCAGGCCTTGCACACGCTTGCCGTTGCGCGCGCCGCTCTCGTAGATGTATTGGGCAATCGGCGTGGAACCGACAAAGCTCACCGCCTTGACGTCCGGGTGTTCGATCAGCGCGTCCACCGCTTCCTTGTCGCCTTGCACCACGTTAAACACGCCTTTGGGCAAGCCCGCTTCACGCAGCAGCTCGGCCATGAACAACGAGGCGCTCGGGTCGGTGGGGCTTGGCTTGAGGATGAAGGTATTGCCGGCCGCGATGGCGATCGGGTACATCCACATCGGCACCATCACCGGGAAGTTGAACGGGGTTACGCCGGCCACCACGCCCAGCGGCTGGCGTATCGTCCAGTTGTCCATGCCACGGGAGACCTGGTCGGAATGCTCGCCCTTGAGCAGGTTGGGAATGCCGCAGGCGAATTCGAGGATGTCGATGCCACGGTCGACTTCGCCCTGGGCGTCGGTAAACACCTTGCCGTGTTCGGCGACGATGATGCGCGCCAGGTCGTCCTTGCGTTCACGTAGCAGGTGCAGGTACTGGAACAGCACACGGGCGCGGCGGATCGGCGGGGTGTCGGCCCAGTCGGCAAAGGCGGCCTGGGCGGCGGCGACGGCTTCGGCCACGGTCTGGCGACTGGCCAGGGCGACGCGTGCGGTGACTTCGCCGGTGGCTGGGTTGTAGACATCCTGATAGCGGTCATCGCGGCTCACGCGCTGGTCGTTGATGTAATGCTCGAGGGTAGTAGGCATGGCAGGCGATCCCGGTGGTTAGCGTTGGCCTACACCTTAGGCTTTCGCTTTGTTCCGAACCAGAGCAGAATCCTGAACTTATTGTGCACTCTGGCGAACAATGGCCCATGGAAAAATCTGAGATCGAAGGGCTGTGGACCCACATCCATTGGCTGTCCGTACTGGAAGAACAAGGCACCTACACCGCCGCCGCCGCGCGCCTCGGGGTGAGCAAGTCAGCGGTGAGCCAGCGTATTTCCGACCTGGAAAAAGCCACCGGCACCAGGCTGGTCACGCGCACCACGCGCAGCGTACGGCTGACCGACGCCGGGCTGTCATTAACCCGCGAGGTGCGCAGCGCTTATGAACACATCGCCCGCAGCTTCTCTTCGGTGCGCGACCTGGCCGGGGAAGTGCGTGGCCTGGTGCGGCTGACCGCCCCGGTGGCATTCGCCCGGCAACAACTGGTGCCGCACCTGCCGCAATTTTTGCAGCAATACCCGCAGGTGCGGATTCAGCTGGATGTGTCCGACGCCCTGAGTTCACTGGCCGCCGAAGGCTACGACCTGGCCGTGCGCCACGGTTTCCAGGTGCCCGAGACCCATGTGGCCTGGAAGCTCTGCGACACCGCCTCGGTGCTGGTTGCCACCCGCGACTACCTGCAGCGTCATGGCGAACCCGGCGAGCCGGGCGACCTGTCGGCTCACAACTGCCTGTTTTATCCACGCGGCACCGACCAGCCGGCCTGGACCTTCGAACGCGGCGGCAAACACATCGAACGCCTGACCATCCCCATCGCCGGCAGCTTCGCCACCAACAACAGCGAAGCCCTGCGCGACGCGGCGCTCAACCACCTGGGCATCGCCCTGCTGCCGGACTTCAGCGCCCATGCCGCGCTGGCCGAAGGCAAGCTGGTGCAGGTATTGAAAGGTTGGGCGCTCAAGGGCGCGTTTGCCGATGAGATCTACTTGATTCGCCCGTATTCGCCCCATGTGCCGAAGTCGGTGAGTGCGCTGGTGGGCTTTTTAAAGGCGCAGCTGGCCGGCGGGTTTCGATTCGTGGGCTAAAGCAGCACACAAAAAAAAGCCCGGCGACACACGCGGATGCGTCACCGGGCAAAGCAAGCGACCTGTTTCAGAAACGCGGTTTGACGGTTTTCCAGTCCAGTTGGTAGCGCTGCATCTGTTTCACATCATCGCGCTGACGGATACCGCAACTGAGGTATTGATCATGCAGCTTGCCCAACTGATCGTGGTCCAGTTCCAGGCCCAGCCCCGGCGCGCGGGTAATGCTCACGCAGCCGTCGACGATGGGCAGCTTGCCGCCCTTGATCACCTCCTCGTCCGGTTCCTGCCATGGGTAGTGGGTGTCGCAGGCGTAGTCGAGGTTGGGCACCGAGGCCGCTACATGGGCCATGGCCATCAGGCTGATGCCCAGGTGTGAGTTGGAGTGCATCGACACGCCCAGGCCAAAGGTGTGGCACATCTTCGCCAGCACTTGGGTGTCGCGCAGGCCGCCCCAGTAATGGTGGTCGGCGAGCACGATCTGCACGCTGTTCAACGCCACGCTGCGGCGGAACTCGTCAAAATCGGTCACCACCATATTGGTCGCCAGGGGCAAGCCGGTGCGTCTGTGCAGCTCGGCCATGCCATCCAGGCCGGGGGTCGGGTCTTCGTAATATTGCAGGTCATCGCCGAGCAGTTCGGCCATGCGAATCGAGGTTTGCAGGGACCAGTTACCGTTGGGGTCAATACGCAGCGGTACATCCGGAAACGCCTTTTTCAGCGCCTTGATGCAGCGCACCTCGTGCTCGGGCTCCAGCGCACCGGCCTTGAGCTTGATGCTTTTGAAGCCGTAGGTTTCGAGCATGCGTCGGGCCTGGGCGACGATCTGCGCTTCAGTCAGGGCCTCGCCCCAACTGTCGGGCTGGTAGGGCGAATCGATATGGTGGGCGTATTTGAAAAACAGGTAGGCACTGAACGGTATCCGGTCGCGAATCGCACCACCGAGCAGGTCCACCAACGGCACATTCAGCGCGTGCGCCTGCAGGTCGAGAAACGCTACTTCGAACGCCGAATAGGCATTGCTGACGGCTTTACTGGCATGGGAGCCCGGCGCCAGCTCCGCACCGGCAATGCTCAGCGGTTTGTGCGCAGCCACGGTGGCCTGGACGATAGCGCGCAGGCCGTTGAGGTCGAAAGGGTCCAGGCCGATCAGCTGTGGCTGCAGCTGTTGCTGGATCGCCAGCGCCGGTGCATCGCCATAGCTTTCGCCGAGGCCGATGTAGCCGGTGTCGCTTTCTATCTCGATGATCGAGCGCAACGCGAAAGGCTCGTGGATACCGCTGGCGTTCAGCAGCGGCGGGTCGCGAAAGGCAATCGGGGTGACGGTGACGCGGATAATTTTCAAGAGACGGCTCCCTGTGGACCTGGACGCAACGTGTGATGTGTCGTAGATGGGGTGGGCGGTGTACCGCCGCGCGGCGCGGTGCGGGCAAAGAACACCACCACCGCCGCCGCCAGCGAAGTGGCCGCCAGACCGTAGAGGCCGCCCTCGATGGAGCCTGTGGTCTGCTCCAGCAAACCGAAGGTGGTGGGCGCCACAAAACCGCCCAGATTGCCAACCGAATTGATCAAGGCAATCACCGCCGCCGCGATCCGCGCATCCAGGTAGCCCTGGGGAATCGGCCAGAATAGCGCCGAAGCGGCCTTGAAGCCGATCGCGGCAAAACAGATGGCGACGAAAGCAAACACCGGCCCACCGGTGGTGGACATAAACATGCCGAACGCGGCGATCACCAGCATCAGTGACACCCACGCCTGCTGGTGCTTCCATTTGCTGGCCAGCGAGGCAAAACCGTACATGGCGACGATGGAAATCAACCATGGGATTGAATTGAACAAGCCCACCTGAAAGTCACCCAGGTCGCCCATTTTCTTGATCATGCTCGGCAACCAGAACGTGGCGCCGTAAATGGTCAGGGCGATGGAAAAGTAGATAAAGCAGAACAGCGCGATCTGTGTGTCGGCCAGCAGTTTGAAGATCGACGGCCGCACGCTCTGGCTCGCCTCACGGGCCTGTTGCTCGAGTGCGATGGCACTGACCAGGGCGTGTTTTTCCGCGTCACTGAGCCACTTGGCCTGGTGGGGATGGGACTGCAACCAGAACCACACGAAGCCGCAAAGCACGATAGAGGCGAAGCCTTCGATCAGGAACATCCATTGCCAGCCATGCAGGCTCAAGCCGTTGACATTCAGCAACGCGCCCGACACCGGCCCTGAAATCACCGAGGCAATGGCCGAACCACTGAGGAAAACCGCCATCGCCTTGCCGCGCTCGCTGGCCGGCAGCCACTGGGTGAAGTAGTAAATGACGCCGGGAAAGAACCCGGCTTCGGCGGCGCCGAGAATAAAGCGCAACACGTAGAAACTGGTTTCTCCCTGTACAAACGCCATGCCCATCGCGGCCGCGCCCCAGGTGAACATGATGCGCGTCAACCAGGCCCTCGCGCCGTAGCGTTGCAGCAACAGGTTGGACGGTACTTCGAAGATCGCATAACCGATAAAGAACAACCCGGCGCCCAGGCCATAGGCCGCCGCGCCAATGCCCAGGTCGGTTTCCATATGGCTGCGCACGAAGCCGATATTGACCCGGTCGATGTAGTTGACGATGAACATCACCACGAACAACGGCAATACATGGCGCTTGACCTTGGCGGCGGCGCTGGCAAGCACGCTTGGGTCCGGCGCATTGTGAAGGGTATCCACAGGCAACTCCCTTTCATTATTTTTTTGGGGACAGCTCGATGATGGACGCCCGGTATTGTTCCCGTCTAATCTAACCTGGCATTCGATTGATACCGGAATTAGATCAATGTTTGAGCTGACGCAACTGCGCTGCTTCACCACCGTGGCCACCGAGCTGAACTTTCGCCGCGCCGCCGAGCGCCTCAACATGACCCAGCCGCCGCTGAGCCGGCAGATCCAGCTGCTTGAGCATCATCTGGGCGTGGCGCTGTTTGCCCGTACCACGCGCAGCGTCGCGCTGACCGCCGCCGGTCGGGCATTTTTCATCGAGGCGCAGAACCTGCTGGAGCGCGCCCAGCAAGCGGCGGTCACGGCACGGCGCTTTGCCGAGGGCGATATCGGCACGGTCAATATCAGCTTCGTCGGCAGCGCGGTGTATGAGTTTTTGCCCAAAGTGATCGCCGAGGCGCGGCTCAAGCAGCCTCACGTCAGGATCGACCTGTCCGAGATGAACACCTACCAGCAATACGAAGCCCTGCGCGCCCGGCGCATCGACCTGGGCATCGTGCGCGCGCCGCTGCTGGAGCCCGGCTACGCCACCGAATGCCTGGTGCGCGAGCCCTTTGTGCTGGCGGTGCCGAGCAGTCATCGGCTGGCCCAGGCAGAGGCCGTCAGCGTGCAGGACCTGGATGCGCAACCGTTCCTGATGTATGCCCATTCCGCCTACCCTCCATTCAATGAATTGCTCACCGGCCTGCTGCGCTCGGCCCGTGTAGCGCCGCAATATGTGCAGTGGCTGGGCTCATCGCTGACCATCCTGGCGCTGGTCAACGCGGGCATGGGCCTGGCCCTTGTGCCGCGTTGCGCCAGCAGTGTGGTGTTCAAGAACGTGGTTTTCCGCGATATCGACCTGGAAGGCGCGCAGAGCGAATTGCACCTGATCTGGCGTGAGCACAACGACAACCCGGCGTTCACGATGCTGCTCGAAGGTATCCGCCATGCCGTGGGCGACACCGTGCGCGCCGATTGACCCAATCCTGTTGAATACTTGCCTGATCCTCTGAATTTGCAGGCTATCGCATAGATAGCCCTTGCGCGGTGGACTAGAGTTCGACGATGGGCGACGTGCAGTCGCACCACTCCTATAAGAACCAAGCCACTTATGCACCACCAACCGATGATCAGCAGGTGAGTCGCCATGGAATTACGTATTAACCAACAGGCCTATCAGGTCGATGCCGACGCCGACACGCCGTTGCTGTGGGTGATCCGCGACGACTTGGGCCTGACCGGCACCAAATACGGCTGCGGGCTGGCCCAGTGCGGCGCGTGTTCGGTGCTGGTGGACGGCAACGTGGTGCGCTCGTGCGTCACGCCGGTGGCGGCATTGGTCGGTCGCGAGATCACCACCATCGAAGCCATTGAGGCCGATGAAGTGGGCAAGCGCGTGGTGGCGGCCTGGGTCGAGCGCCAAGTGGCGCAATGCGGTTATTGCCAGTCCGGGCAGGTGATGGCGGCCACGGCGCTGCTCAAGCACACCCCGACGCCTACCAGGGAGCAGATCAACGCGGCAATGGTCAACCTGTGCCGCTGCGGCACCTATAACGCCATCCATGCGGCGATGGATGACTTGGCCGCCGGGAAGGAGAGCGCTTGATGACCACTTCTCAGATCCTTCCCGGCGTCACCCTGGATGAGCCGATCAACCTGTCGCGTCGGCGCTTCCTGGCGAGTACCGCCGTCGGTGCGCTGGTGATCGGTTTCGGCCTGCCGCTGGGCGCGTCCCGGGTACAGGCCGCCACCGGCGCCGCCGAGCGCGGCACCCAGGTGCCGGCGTTCCTGGAGATCCGCCCGGACGGCAGCGTGCGCCTGCTCAGCCCCTTCATGGAAGGTGGCCAGGGCACGCACACCGCCATGGCGCAGATCATCGGCGAAGAGTTGGATGCTGACCCCGCCACGTTCGTGGTCGAAGCCGCCCCGCCCGGTGAGGCCTATGTGGTGATGGAAAACGGCATGCGCATCACCGGCGGCAGTATGTCGGTGCGCATGAGCTACCCGACCATGCGGCGCCTCGGCGCCCTCGCCCGTGCCATGTTGATGCAAGCCGCCGCAGAGCAACTCGGCGTGCCCGTAGCCCAACTCACCACCCAACCCGGCCGCGTGGTGCATGCCGCCTCGGGCCGCTCGCTGGGTTACGGCGAGTTGGCCGGTCGCGCCCTGGACATGCCCGTGCCCGACCCTGCCGGCATTACCCTGCGCGACCCGAGCCAGTTCCGCTGGATCGGCAAGCCGGTCAAGCGCCTGGACGCCTATGACAAATCCACCGGCAAGGCGCAGTACTGCATCGACCTGAAAGTCGACGGCATGCTCCATGCCGCCGTGCAGCACGCGCCGCGTCTGGGTATGACCGCAGGCACCCTGCGCAACCAGGCCCAGGTCGAGGCTATGAAAGGCGTGCATTCGGTGCACACCTTGCCCGGCGCCGTGGCGGTGGTGGCCGAACGCTGGTGGCACGCCAAGCGGGCCGTTGAAGCGCTCCAGGTGGACTGGCGCGAAGCCGCCGCCGACTCAAGCGTGCGCGTAATGCCGGCGGACTTTTCCAGCGACAAGCACCGCGACTTTCTCGCCGCTCAACAGGGCCCCGCCCGTGACGACGAGAACGAGGGTGACGTGGCCGCCACGCTGGCAAGCGCCAAGACCCGCGTCGACGCCACCTACCACAACCAATACCTCAACCACGCCCAGCTGGAACCGCCCTCGGCGCTGGCGCGCTATAACCCCGACGGCACCCTGGAGGTGTGGTTGCCGAACCAGGCGCCGGATATGTTCCGCGCCGACATCGCCAAGCGCACCGGCCTGACCCTCGAGCAAATCACCCTGCACTCACCGCTGCTGGGCGGTTTTTTCGGTCGGCATTTCCTGTATGACTCGGCCAACCCCTACCCACAGGCTATCGCCCTGGCCAAGGCCGTGGGCCGGCCGATCAAGCTGATCTGGAGCCGTGAGGAAGAGTTCGTGCGCGATGTGCTGCGCCCGCTCGCGGTGGTCAAGTTCCGCGCCGCGCTGGATGACAAAGGCCTGCCGGTGGCCATCGAAGCGGTGAGCGCCACCGAAGGCCCCACTGAAGCGATTGCCGGCAAACAGGGCGACAAGATCGACCCCACGGCCCTTGAGGGCCTGTCGGGCAAAAGTTATGCAATCCCCAACAAGCGCATCGCGCAGATCTACGTCAAAGGCCCGGCCATGCTCGGCTACTGGCGTTCGGTGGGCAATTCGTTGAACGACTTCTTCTACGAAGCGTTCCTCGATGAACTGGCGGACAAAGGTGGCCATGACCCGTACGAACTGCGCCGGCACCTGCTGCGCGACAATGCGCGGCTGACCACCCTGCTGCAGGCGGTGGGCGAGCTGTCCGGCGGCTGGAAGCGCGGGCCCTTCACCGCCGAAGACGGCAGCCGGCGTGCCCGTGGCGTGGCCATGGCTTCACCTTTCGGTTCCCACGCGGCGGTGATCGCCGAAGTGTCGATTGAGAACGGCCAGGTCAAGGTGCATGACATATGGCAGGCCATCGACCCCGGCAGCATCGTCAACCCGGCAATTATTGAAGCCCAGGTCAACGGCGCCGTGGCCTTGGGCCTGTCGCAAACGTTGCTGGAGGAAGCGGTCTACGTGGACGGCCAACCCCGTGCGCGCAACTACGATTTGTATCCGATCCTGCCGCCCTCACGCATGGCGCGGGTACACGTCAAGATCGTCGAGAGCGGCGAAAAGATGGGGGGCATCGGCGAACCGCCGCTACCGGCCGTGGCGCCGGCGGTCGCCAATGCGGTGGCCCGGTTGACCGGCCAGCGCATCCGCAGCTTGCCGTTGAGCCGCTACACCTTCAGCTAACCCACAGGGAACGTCCATGAACAACCGCCGATTCGCAAGAACCGCAGGCTGGCTGGCGCTGCCCTGCCTGGTCGTCGCAGGCCTGCTGGCCTGGTACGTCACCCGCGAGCCTGCCTCGCCGCTCGAACAGCCAACCGCCGGGCCTGTCGACCCGGCACTGGTCAGCCGTGGCGAGTATGTCGCGCGTCTGAGCGACTGCGTGGCCTGCCACAGCCTGCCGGGCAAAGCGCCGTTTGCCGGTGGCCTGGAGATGGCCACACCGTTGGGGGCGATTCATGCCACCAACATCACCCCCGACCGCGACCATGGCATCGGCAACTACAGCCTCGCCGACTTCGACCGCGCCGTACGCCACGGCGTGGCGCCGGGCGGGCGACGGCTGTACCCGGCGATGCCCTACCCCTCTTACGTAAAACTGAGCGACGACGACATCAAAGCGCTGTACGCATTTTTCATGAAGGGCGTGCAACCGGCCAACCAACCGAATATCCCCAGCGATATTCCCTGGCCGCTGAATATGCGTTGGCCCATCGCCCTGTGGAATGGCGTATTTGCACCCACCGCGCCCTACGCGGCCAACCCCGGCCAGGACGCGCTGTGGAACCGTGGCGCCTATATCGTGCAAGGCCCCGGCCACTGCGGCAGTTGCCATACGCCGCGCGGCCTGGCGTTCAACGAGAAGGCCCTGGACCAGTCCGGCGCACCGTTTCTGGCCGGCGCCTTGCTCGATGGCTGGTACGCACCGAGCCTGCGCCAGGACCCCAACACCGGGTTGGGCCGCTGGAGCGAGGCGCAGATCGTGCAATTCCTCAAGACCGGGCGCAACCAGCACACGGTGGTGTACGGCTCGATGACCGAAGCGTTCAACAACTCCACACAGTTCATGGCTGACGACGACCTGGCCGCCATCGCCCGCTACCTCAAATCCCTGCCCGGCGACCCGCAGCGCGACGGCACGCCCTGGCAGTATCAAGCCGTGGCCGCCGAGGCGCGCCAGAACGCCCCCGGCGCCCATACCTATGCGACCCGCTGCGCCTCCTGCCATGGCCTGGACGGCAAGGGCCAGCCGGAGTGGATGCCGCCTCTGGCCGGGGCCACTTCGGCGCTGGCCAAGGAAAGCGCCTCGGCGATCAACCTCACCCTCAACGGTTCGCAACGGGTGGTGGCCGCCGGGCTGCCGGACGCCTACCGCATGCCGGCGTTCCGCGAGCAACTGTCCGATCAGGAGATCGCTGATGTGCTGAGCTACGTGCGCAGTAACTGGGGCAACCACGGTGGCGCGGTCGATGCGAAGGCGGTGGGCAAGTTGCGCGGGCATACCGACCCGGCGAGCAGCAGCCCGATCATTTTGCATATGCGTTGATATACAGCGATCCGATGTGTGAAGGAGCAAGCCCTGATGCCAGTCAGTTAAGAAAGAGCGCTGTACTGTGGCGAGGGAGCTCGCTCGCGCTGGACTGCGCAGCAGTTCCATTTCCTGGGGCCGCTTCGCGACCCAACGGGAGCAAGCGCTCTCGCCACCGGTCACAGGTTGTCCGCTCTAGCGCTTGACCGACAGGCATTGGGGCAAGCCCTCCACACAGGACGGGGCTGGCCTACTTGCTCTCGTCGGCCTTGCCTTCCTGCATCTGCACCGACGACTTGCTACCGCTGGTATTGCCCTTGGTGGTGTTATCGGAATTGTCGAAACAGCCGTGCAGCAAAAACACACTGCAAAGGCTCAGACACATATAAAGCTTTTTCATAGGAACACCTGTTGGCGATTGGGTAAATGAATGGAAAAAGCCGTCAGCCCTTGCTGCATGTGGCCCACACCCGCACCCGAACGTTCCCTGCGGAGGCTGTGCGACTGACGAATGGCTTGCCATTAACTTGCTAGCATTTACGTGTAGGAAATTTGAGCTAACCTTCATCCGCTCAGGCCTGTTAACCGGTGACCCCATGGACACGTTGACCAAAGCGGAAATCGAGCACGCCCTCTCACAGCGGCTGCCCAATTGCCGCGTCACTTGCATGATCAATCCAGACAGCAGCCTGTCCGTCACGGTGCTCGCGCCCGACGCCAATCAGTTCACCATCGCCACTATCAACCGTGCCCGCTACAACGGCGAGTCAGGCACCAACCGGCTCGTACGGGACATCCTGGAAGACATGGTGGTCTCACGCAAAACGTCCCACCTTTCACCCGGGGGCTAAATGCAGCTCAACGAACAGAACGAGGCTTGCCATGCCGGACTCCACTGGTACACCGTCGCAACATTGCAAAATCGATTACCTTCAAGACACGCTGCTCGGCGTCAACCCGCTCTCCCATGAATGCACGGCGCAGATTACCGAGAACGGCGAGCGCCTGACCCTGCGCATCCCGTCGCCGTGGCCCAAAGCGTTGCCGAAGGCCCATACCGTTTCGATCACGGCCGCACACCGCACCTATCACGGTGTGCTCGTGGACGCCCAGGCGTGCGGCACCGATGAACTGTTGTTGAACATTGAACGCCAGCCCGGGCCGGCCGAGAGCCGCTGACCGCTAACCCCGCTCACCCGCCAATGCACGCTGGTGAAAATGGGTCAGCCACTTCAACGCGTGCAGCGTCGCTTGAAGCTGCACGTTTTCACGGGACCCCATGAAGCGCTCCTTGCGGCTGAACACGCTCAGCCTGTTCTCGATCCGATAAGCCCAGGCAAAACAAATCGTGCCCGCGGGAATGCCATCCATATCATCCGGGCCGAGCAGGCCGGTGGTGGCGACTGCGACCTCTGCCGAACTGTCTCGCAAGGCGCCCTCGGCCATCTCGCGAGCGACTTCACAACTGGTGAGGTTGAAGGTGTCAATCGTGTACGCGCGCACGCCCAACAGGCGCTGTTTGGCCTGCGGCGAGTAGACGACATAGCCACTCTCGATGCACGAGCCGCCGCCCTCTACCTCCGACAGCAACGTGATGATCTTGCCCGCCGTGCACGACTCGGCGCTGGTCAGGGTGAGCTGGTGTTTTTTCAGGTAGTCGATGGTGGAAACGGCTATCTCCATGGTGTTGCTCTCCTGTATTCAAAAGGTTGCAAGGTAGTCGGCCAATGTCAGCGCACAAGCCTCAATCGCGCCATCCACAATCAGCTCATAGCCGTGGGTATTTTCCGTTGGAATCGCCAGGCAACCGCCGCACGCCGAGGTGCCGTTACTCATGACGGCGCTGGCATCGGAGGCAAAATCCACCAGCAGCGCATATTGAGGCGCGTAACCGCAGCGTTGCGCGGCGGCCGCCAGGCCGGTCACCACGGAGCGTGTGTAATAGCCTTTGAGGTCACCCGTATTGACGATCGGATCGACGCCCAGGCAGGTGCCGTATTCGCTCATGACCGGGCCGACCTCCACCGCGATGGTGGTATCGGCCGGCAGTGTTCGCGCCGCATACATCGCACCGGCATTGCATTCTTCTTCCAGGGTGGTGAAGACAAAATACACATCGCACGCAAGTTCCTCCCGGCGCCGGTCCAGGCACTGCGCGCCATGGAGTACAGCGGCAATGGGCGCGCGGTCATCCAGAAAGTGCGCGGCAATCGCATCCCCCACTCGAAACGGCGCACGCCAATGGCGGCTCAGCGTGACGCGACTGCCGGGGCGCACGCCGTAGTCATGCAAGGTATCGACTGAGCAACGGGTGATCACATGCACGTCATTCCAGTGCACATTCCCTGACAGCACATCGGCGCCCTGGGGCGCATTGCCGGTCGCGTGCATCGAACCAAAAGACAGCACACCCGGAATGATCTGGTGATCGCCCAGTATGTCCACCGGGCACATGCCGAAATTCACCGGGTTGGCGCCGCCCAACGCGGTCACCCGCAACGTGCCGTCGGTGTCGACATGCTTGACCACCATGGCGATCTCATCCATATGCGCCATGACGCTGACCGCGCGCCTGGGTTCGCCATCGCCCTGCGTGCCTCTGATCAGGCCGATAACATTACCGGCAGGGTCCACCCAGGTTTCGTCACAGAGCGGCCGCAGACGCTCCAGGCAAATGGCGCGCACCTCATCCTCCTGGCCGCCGGGACCACGGGCGAGCAACAGTTGATGAAGCAATTGAGCGATGGCGTCCGTTGCGGTCGGGGCGTTGTGGGCAGGTCGAGCATCGTCTGGCTGGGGCTGCATTCGGGGTGGTCTCCATTCGCGCGATTGAACACTTATAAAAAATGACCCGGTACGGCGAACGGATGTTCCACAAATCTTCCTGCTCGCACAGGCAGGCGCATAAATTCGGTTGAACACCCACTTCGGCAGGCTTTCTAGATGTGTTCCAGAACCGCCCATGGAGGGATTCCCGAATGATCACAACCCGCCTGCAACCCGCGCTGCATTCGCTGTGCCTGGCGATCTCCATTGCCACGCTGACCGCCTGCGCCGGCAACGACTCCGCGTCAAACGTCGTCGCGCCCGGTGAGGCCAAATCACCCAGTACCCGCACACTGGATGCCGGCGCCGCCCTGCTGCAATCGCGCCCGCCCATTGATGCACTGAATGCCTACCTGGACGGCTTTCACTTCTACAACGGCCATCCCGACGTGCAGATGGAAGCTCATCACTACTGCGCCATCCTCAACGAAGAGGTGATCCAGTGCGTGATTTACGACGGCAACCGCAAGGACGCCAAGTTGATGGGCGTGGAGTACATCATCAGCGAACAGTTGTTCAACACGTTGCCGACGGCCGAAAAAGCCTTGTGGCACAGCCATGTGCATGAGGTGAAGTCAGGCCAACTGGTCGCCCCCGGTATCCCCGAGGTGGCCGAACACGCGCTGATGGAAAAACTGGTGCATACCTACGGCAAGACCTGGCACACCTGGCATACCGACCTGCACAAGCGCCTGCCCTTGGGTGTGCCCCAATTGATGATGGGGTTCACCGCGGACGGCCAGGCCGATCCGAAAATGGTCGCCGAGCGGGATAAGCGCTTGGGGGTCGACAGTGCCGACAAAAAGGCCAATCGCGCCGACATCCCCGCTCCGCCGATCGCGCCCGGTGCGGACGCCTGGCGCCAGGGCAACGTCATCCAGATCGTCGACCCTACCCACACCAACCACCAGCACTGACGGCGGCAGCCGGTCATTTGGATTGAACGATCACTTGCCGGCGCTTGCCACACAATAACCGGGGTGCATCAGTCGCCCTTCATATGAGGAGTCCACACATGTCTTATGAGCATCAAGGCACTGCCAGCGTCATCACGGCTTCCCGTCATTTAGGCACCGAAGCGGACGAACGCCTGAACGACAACGTCGACATAAAGATGACCAGCAGCGGTAAACCCACTCTGGTTCGCCTGGACTTTTCCAGCCCATTGGAATGGCCCGGCAACCCCAATTTCGTCACGGTCAATTTAGCCGACGGCACCTCCGTCAGTGGCGTGATAGCGGCGCTGGAACGCCCGGCCGACGGCGCAGGCTGGGTCACGTTCACCGTGGACGATTAAGGCTGCGCGCACCTCATCGCTTTGTCCGACAACTTCTTTGAATTATTTATGGCGCCAAATATCTGTAGTTCATGAGCATAGGGAGGCCTCATGAAAAACAACGAGCTATTTACCATCAATTATCAACTTCACGGCAGGCCCAGGTCCTTCATCGTGCGAGCGGCGCGCATGAATAATGCGGAAGCATGGCACTGGGCCAGCTGCGATGCCGGCGTGGCGATCATCCCCAGGTTCGGGCAAAACAACCTCAAGCGCGTCTCCAAACCGATGGCGGAGAAGTACGGCATCACGGACGTGCACTGGTGCGGTGCGGCGCAGATTCAGTGGGCGGAGGGCGTGACACAATGAACGGTCAAGTGCTGGGTTATACAAAGCGTCAGGCAGTGGATAACGAGGTGGCGCAAAACACCCAGATGTTTTTCGAAGCGGATCGACTCGATGCGCTCGCGTACAAAATCATCGAATCCTATAGCGGCGATGCGACGACTTGGGCGCGCTTCACCGAGGCAAAGAAAATCGCCGATGCGCAGCGTACCGCCGCTTATCAAGAGTGGATGCGTATTCATCGGGCGAGAAAAAAGTAAACGCCTTCGCGTGGCGAGAGCACTCGCTCCCTCGCCACGGGTTAGGCCAGTCAGGCATGCCCCTGGCCACCAGGGGCATGCCTGAGTTCACAGGATCGGCTTGCCGCCGGTGACGCCATAGCGTTCGCCCGAGATATAACTGCCCTCATCCGAGGCCAGCAGCACATAGATAGGTGCCACTTCCACCGGTTGGCCGGGGCGTCCCAGCGGGGTGTTGCCACCGAAATCCTTCACCATGTCGTCAGTCATCGTCGACACGATCAGCGGCGTCCAGATCGGTCCCGGCGCCACGCTGTTCACGCGTATCCCGCGCTCACCCAGCATCTGCGCCAGGCCTGCGGTAAAGTTCGCAATCGCACCCTTGGTGGCCGCATACGGCAGCAGCGACGGGTTGGGCATGTCGGAGTTGACCGAGGTGGTGTTAATGATCGAGCTGCCCTCCGCCATGTGCGGCAGCGCCGCCTTGCAGATCCTGAACATGGCGGTGATGTTGATGTTGAAGGTTTTTACCCAGTCTTCGTCAGAAATGTCTTCCAGCGATTGATAGGTCATCTGGTACGCCGCGTTGTTGACCAGCACATCAATACGCCCGAATTCTTTCACCGTGTCGTTAACGATGGCGCTGCACTGCGCGGCATCGCCCAGGTCACCGGGCAACAGCAGGCATTGACGCCCCGCCGCCTCGACCCAGCGCGCGGTCTCCTTGGCATCCTCATGCTCGTCCAGATACGACACGGCAACGTCCGCGCCTTCGCGAGCGAAGGCAATCGCCACCGCACGCCCGATACCGCTGTCGGCGCCGGTGATCAAGGCAATCTTGTTCGCCATTCGGCCGGAGCCTTTGTAGCTTTGCTCACCGCAATCGGGCATCGGCTCCATCTTGCGCTGGTCGCCGGGAACGGGCTGCCGCTGTGGCTTGAAGGGTGGTTTTGGGTAGTTAGTCATCGGATTCCCTCCTGTGTGTGGTTAGTGTTGCGAGGGCTCGCCGAGCACGATAGTTCAGAGCAATTTTCAAAAAATCAGATGACCGTGCCACTGGGTGCGCACCGCTCGTCCGACTGAACAAACCTTCTACGATGCGCGCCCGTCGACTGAAGAGGGCTGCCCGAGGGAGCATCGATTGATGTCGAAGCGTTCTGTTACAACCCCCTTTTCGGCTATATTCCGCATGTGTTTATCCCTCATCTCGATCATTTTCATGCCCTGCGCAGTTAACCAAGGTTGGTATTTATGAAGTCTGCCCCTTCGCGGTCGCCTAACGTTCCGCAACGCAGGGATCGAATCCCCAGCGACCTGAACTTTCCGGTCGTGGGTATTGGCGCATCAGCGGGCGGCTTGCAGGCGGTGAAGGCGTTTTTCGAACACATGCCCCAAGACTGCGGCATGGCCTTTGTGGTGATCCTGCACCTGTCCCCCGATCATCAAAGCGTGGCGGATAAAATCATTCAGGAGTCGACCGCTCTGCCGGTGCTGCAGGTCACTGACACAACGGCCATCGAAGAAAACCGGGTGTACGTGATTTCGCCTGCGCTGCACTTGTTGATGAATGATGGCTATTTGAGGGTCACGCCGTCGGTGCGCGAGGGGGGCTCGCATATCGCCATCGACCTGTTTTTTCGCGACCTGGCCGACACTCATAAAGAACACGCGTTTTGCGTGATCCTGTCGGGCACCGGCTCGGATGGCGCGGTAGGGCTTTCACGTATCAAGGAACAGGGCGGCGTCACTCTGGTGCAATCGCCGGAAGACGCGGAGTTCGACGGCATGCCACTGGCGGCTATCGAAACCCAAATGGCCGACCTGGTGCTGCCGGTGGTGGAAATGCCGCAAAAACTGCTGGACCTGTGGCACAACGCCCAGTCCATCATCCTGCCCACCGCCAATGACCCGGAGATCAAAACCACGCCCCCCGCGACTGAACGTGACGCGGCAGTGGCGGAACAGTTGCTGCTGGATATCCTGATTCAACTGCGGCTCAGCACCGGTCACGACTTCAAGCATTACAAGCGGGCCACGGTACTGCGTCGCATCGAACGACGCCTGCAGGTCACTGCCCAGCCCGACCTGGGCAGCTACTACGAATACCTCCAGGCGCACCCGGAAGAAACCAAAGCATTGCTCGGCGACATGCTGATCGGTGTGACCAACTTTTTCCGCGACCGTGAGGCCTTCGAAGCGCTCGAACGCGATGTGATTCCCAACCTGGTGAAGTCACTGGAAGACAGCGTCCCCAAGCGCGAAGAGGTGCGCATCTGGTCGGCCGGTTGCTCAACTGGCGAAGAGGCCTACAGCCTGGCGATGCTGGTTGCCGAGCAACTGGCCCTGGATGCCAGCGATGCAAAAATGCAGGTGTTCGCCACCGATATCGATGAGCGCGCGATTAACCATGGGCGTAACGGCGTTTACCCGGAAGCGATCATTACCGACGTGCCGCCGCCGCGCCTGCGCCAGTACTTCGCCAAGGAAAAAAACCAACACTATCGGGTGCGCAAGGAGATCCGTGAAAAAGTGCTGTTCGCCAAGCACAGCCTGTTGACTGACCCGCCCTTCTCGCAGATCGACCTGATCGTGTGCCGCAACCTGTTGATCTACCTGGACCGTGAAGTGCAGCGCGACATCCTGCAAATGTTCCACTTTGCGTTGCGCCCCGGTGGCTACCTGTTCCTCGGTTCCTCGGAGTCAGCCGACGGTTGCCTGGATCTGTTCGTGCCGGTGGACAAGCGCAACCGCATCTTTCGCGTACGTGCCGGTTCGGCGGCCATGCGTCGCGCGCCCACGATGCCGCGCGGTGGCTACCTGCGTCCGAACGCCACGACCGCTGCCGCGCAGGTCAAGGTGCCGAACAAGATCTCGTTCGCCGACATTCACTTGCGCGCACTGGAGAAGGCCGCGCCGCCCAGCGTTGTTGTGGATATGCAGGCCGACATCCTGCACATGAGCGAAGGCGCGGGCCGCTTCCTGCGCCATGTGGCCGGGGAAATGACCCGCAACCTGCTGGCCCTGGTGCACCCGGACCTGCGCCTGGATATCCGCACGACGCTGTTCCAGGTCCAGCAAGCGGGCGTGGCGGTGACGTCGCGCAAAGTGCGGATCGAGCGCGAGCATGCTCACTACCTGATCGATGTCACCGCCCTTCCCTACCGGGACGAAGCCACCGAAAGCGATTATGTGCTGGTGATTTTCCAGGAGACTGAAGTCGACCCGCAGCACGCCGAAGGGACCGCCACCGACCATGCCGAAAACCTGGTGATGAGCAACCTGGAGCGGGAGCTGCAACGGACCAAGCTGCATCTGCAGGACACCATCGAGCAGGCCGAAGTCTCCAGCGAAGAGCTCAAGGCGTCCAACGAAGAAATGCAGGCGGTCAATGAAGAATTGCGCTCGGCCACCGAAGAGCTGGAAACCAGTAAGGAAGAGTTGCAGTCGATCAACGAAGAACTGCTGACGGTCAATTTCGAACTCAAGACCAAGGTGGAGGAGACCGACAAGGTCAATGACTACCTGACCAACCTGATCGCCTCCACCGATATCGCTACCGTGTTCGTCGACCGCAATATGCGCATCCGCTGGTTCACCCCACGGGCCACCGACCTCTTCAACATGCTGCCGGTGGACACCGGGCGCTCGCTGATGGACATCACCCATCGCCTCAGTTACCCGGAAATGACCGACGATGCCTCGACGGTATTCGAGTCGCTGAGCATCATCGAACGTGAAATCAGCAGCAAGGACGACCGCTGGTACATCGCGCGCCTGCTGCCCTACCGCTCCAGCGAAGACCACATCGACGGCACAGTGTTGACCTTTATCGACATCACCAAGCGGCGCCAGGCCGAAGAAGAACTGCGCCTGGGTGAAGAGCGCATGCGCCTGGTCGCCGACAGCACACATGACTTTGCCATCATCATTCTGGATGACCATGGCGCCATTACCGACTGGAACACCGGGGCCGAGCTGATCTTCGGCTACACCAAGCAGGAAGTGCTCGGTGCCTATTACGATTTGATTTTCTCGCCCGAGGACCGCACCGCCGGCATCCCGGAAAGCGAGCTGCGCGCCGCCCGCGAACACGGGCGCGGCGAAGATGAGCGCTGGCATGTGCGCAAGGACGGCACCCGTTTCTATTGCAGCGGTGAAGTCACCCAGCTGACCAGCAACAGCCTGCAAGGCTACGTCAAGATCGCCCGTGACCTCACCGGGCACAAGCGCACCCAGGATGAGCAGAGTCAGCGGCTGATGGAAACCCAGACCACCAGCCACCTAAAGGATGAGTTCTTCGCGGTGATGTCCCACGAACTCAAGCATCCGTTGAACCTGATCCAACTGAACGCCGAGCTGTTGCGGCGCCTGCCGGCCACCAAGGCCGCAGGCCCGGCGCTGAAGGCGGTAAACACCATCTGCGAGGCGGTTTCCAGCCAGGCGCGCATCATTGATGACCTGCTGGATGTGGCCAGGGTGCGCACCGGCAAGCTCAAACTGAAAAAACAGCCGATCGACCTGATCCGCACGCTGGAAGATATCTACGCCGTGGTGCTCGCCGACAACCATGGCTACCGGATAACCCTGCAAAAACCTGCGGCTCCGGAGGCCTTGTTCATCGACGCCGACCCTACGCGCCTCGAACAGGTGATCTGGAACCTGGTCAATAACGCGCTGAAATTCACCCCGCAAAACGGTCGCGTGCAGTTGGTCGTCAGCCGTACCGAGGGCTATGCGCGGCTGGACGTGATCGACAGCGGCGCCGGGCTCGCCGAAGACAACCTGGAAAAGATCTTCGACCTGTTCGGGCAGGCGGCAAATCAACACCAGACCCATCAACGCGAAGGGCTGGGTATTGGCCTTTCCCTGGTACGGCAACTGGTCGAAGCCCACGATGGCACGGTCAGCGTGTACTCCAAGGGCTTGGGTTTTGGGTGCACCTTCTCGATATCGCTACCGCTTAGCGCGCAACAGGACTGCCTGCCGCTCCTCGACGCCACGGCGCCTTCGGACGAGCCCCTGGCGGGCGTCAAGGTGCTGCTGGTGGACGACTCCCGGGATGTGCTTGAAGTGCTGAATATGCTGCTGGAAATGGAAGGCGCACAAGTGAGTGCTTTCGATGACCCGTTGCAGGCTCTGGAAGCGGCCCGCGAAACGGCTTACGACCTGATTATTTCGGACATCGGCATGCCGAACATGAACGGCCATGAACTGATGCAACAATTGCGACAGATCAGCCACCTTCAGCAAGTACCCGCCATCGCCCTGACGGGATACGGTGCCAGCAGTGACCAGAAGAAAACCGCTGACTCAGGCTTCAGCACCCATGTCAGCAAACCTGTCACCCATGACGCACTGATCAGCTTGATTGAAAGCCTGCGCCGTTAGCGGCGCCAGGCCGGGTCATTCGTAAGGGATCACCGAGATCTTGCCGTTGCGCTCAAGGATCGCGAAGCGGATCTGTTTGATCTCGAGAATACCCTGGGCCGACCGCGCCGCCTCCAGAATGTCGTCTTCATCCAGGCGTGCGCGCTTGAGGCGTTCGTGGAGTACGCGGCCCTGTTCGACCACCACGGTCGGCCCGCCATCGAGCAAGCGTGACACCCACAACGAACGCTGCTTGACCAATGAAAAACCGATGTCGATAGCGATCAGCGTGACGATCACCAGCACCGCATTGGTCAGCGAGAAATCATCGCCCAGCAACGCCTGCTGAGTGGCCTCGCCAATCACCATCAACAACACCAGGTCGAAGGTGGTGAGCTCTGCAAGAGAGCGCCTGCCGGCGATCTTGAACAGTATCAGCAACACCAGGTAAATCGCCGCCGCCCGCAAGACTGAATCCATGAGTGCCTCTAGGGATAAATGAACTGGGACACGTCCACCGTCGCGCCGTTGACCAGCGATACTCGGGTGTCGAAGTTGCCGACGCCGTCACTGCGCAAGGTCAAATACAGCGTAGCCCGCCCTTGATCGTCGCTCAGCGTCCACAGCTTAACCCCCTCTCCCGCCGTGCTGGCCTTGAGTGGCGGGGGCTGGAGCATTTCCACGTCGAAGCCCTGCAACAGCTCACCGTTGATTTCGACTTCCAGCGGCGTGCGCGCAGTGCCTTGCGCATGGATCACCAACGCGTCGGAGGAACCATTGCGCAGGAAGCGCTGGTACTCGACGCGCAGCTGCCCATCGGCGCTGCGCACCTGGGTGGTACTCAACGGCCCTTTGGAGAACAGCCCCGCCAGCGTCAGTACGATCAGCACGACCAGCCCGTACCACCCCAGCCGCTCGAAGCGCCAGACCTTGCGTTGCAAACGCATGTCCTCACGTACCGGATAGTCGCGGCTGTGCAGGTCGCCAGGCTCTGACTCACGCATACCCCGCCCCTCTTTTTTCAGCCCTTGCTGTGCTCCGGCGAGGACGGCCCTTTCGTCACACCGCGCGGGCCGGACACTGCCCATATCACCGCGCCGAGGAACGGCAGCAGGACCACCACGGCGGTCCATCCGGCCTTGCTCCCCGAGGAATTTTCGCTACGCCACACGCTGTTGAGGACCCACAGGTCGAGCAACAACAGAATGATCATCAGGCCGATCCAGAAATACGTTACTTGCATGGTGCACCTCCCGTTTATGAAGCATTAGGTTTGCACGGCGCTCGTAGGGTTCAGAATTTTTGGGCTGACGGCTGCTGAATCTAAATAAACGATAGTTTGAACGGAACTGAATCGTTGAATTGATCGATATTTCAATGGCAACCAAATTGATACCGCTGCGGTTCCGGCCGGTCCCACCTCTATCGGATATCGGAACCTGTTGAAGAAGGACTTACGCCATGCAATACAACGACACTTACACTCAACGACTGGCCTGCCGCGACTTGGCACTGGAACAGAACCAGAAACTCTTCAATGAGGCCAACGCTCTTAGCCGCAGCGCATTCGACCTGCTGGAGCGCGCCGATTTCGATAGCGACATGTTCATTGAATACCTGCGCCTGCGCGGCAAGGCCCAAGCGCTGTTCTGTGAAGCGATAGACCACCTGGGCGTGCTCAATACACATTTTCCGCCGCACGCACCACGCGTGGCGGTTGAGCATCCGCAAGTTGGCCGTGAAAAGGAGGCAGCATGATGAATAACGCACAGCGCGCCTGGGAGCTGGCGATGGTATTGGTCGCCAATGGCAAGATCCCGTTCGACCCGGCCAACCCAAGCGGGTCGGTAAAGATTCTTTCGCGACATTTGGAGGCGCTGGAAACGGCGTTGCATGAGGAAGCGATAGCGAATACGCCGGTTGAGCGCCTGCGCAAACTGGGCAGTCGCCGTTCGGCGTTGGCGTGTGCCGACTGAGCGTAGACACAGATGATTAAACAGGTGGGTTAGTCGGGAAAGGTCCTCTTCAGCTCAGCGCACATCCATTGCGCCCTGCCGCTTTCGCGCTGTAAAGCGCCTTATCCGCCGCCTCGATCAAACCGAGCGCGGGCTCCAGCTCAACGCCCGCTCTCGTCGCAATGCCGATGCTCACGCTCACCCGCCCGTATGGGCTATCCGGGTGGGCGATATTGGCCTGCAGCAGCCGATCAAGGATCAGGTGCGCCACCACGGCCGCGCCGTCGCTGTCGGTGGCGGGCATGATGATCGCTATTTCCTCTCCGCCGTAACGCGCCACCAGATCCGACGGGCGTCGCACGCACGTTTGCAACAGGCTGCCGACCTTCTGCAGGCAGGCATCGCCGGCGACATGACCGAGGGCATCGTTGTAGCGTTTGAAATAGTCGATATCGATCATCAGCAATGCCAGCGTCGCGCCGTTGCGTTGTGCCCGGCGCGCTTCCAGGGCCAGCGCCTCATCGAAGCAGCGACGATTGGCCAAGCCAGTTAGTGCGTCCTTCATCGCCAATAACTCAAGCTGTCGATTGGACTCGAGCAATTGTTGCTGGGCGATACACAGCGCCTCTTCGGCCAGGGTTCGTCGGCGGATATCGAGGATCAGAAACCAGCCGATCAACCCCGTCAGCCCCAGCAGCCCCGCCACCACCACCGCCGACAACGCGGCTTCCATACGCCAGGCCGCCAGCGATTCGTGTTTGCCCAGGGCGACGGTGGTGATCAACGGCAGGCTTTCGCTTTTGCGAAAGGCATACAGCCTCGCTACCCCATCCAGGCTTGAGGTGTGCGACGCGGTGCCGACGGAGCGGTCGACCAGGTACTGGGAATAGATCGGCGAGCTGGAAAAGTTACGGCCCATGTCCTGCTCGCGAAAGGGATAACGCACCAGCAAGGTGCCATCGGTATACGACAAACCGATCGCGCCGTCCTGGCCGACGTCGAGTTTGCCGAACACACGCAAAAAGTTTTCCACCCCCAGCGTCACAGCCACCACCCCGGCAAAGTTGCCGGCCGCGTCATTGAAGCGACGGCTGATGGTAACCACCCACTCCTGATTGATATGGCTCTGAATTGGCGGGCCAATAAAAGGTTCACGGCTCGGATCGTCGCGGTGATGGATGAAATAGGTGCGTGCGCTGCTGTTGGCACCTACCGGAATCATGCGGTTGGACGACATCAGCCAGCGGCCCTGCTGGTCATAGATGGTGATGCCGCTGAGTTGCGGCATCAGCGGCTGCTGGAGACGTATCAACGCGCTGATGCGCTGGACCTGCGCCGGGCCGGTGCCTTCGGTTTCCAGGCGTTCGACCAGCCCCAGCAACAGCAGCGCGCTTTGCCGCACGATACCTTCGGTGTAGGTAGTGAGCGCCTGGGTGAGGTTCAGGCCATGCACATCCACTTCCGCCAGCGCACGCTCACGGGAAGACAAGACTTTCCAGATCGTTAACGACGTCAGGGAACAGCCGATCACCAACAGCAAAAGCATCACAAGACGGGTATCGCGCTTCACGTCAGCACCTTAAGCACTCCGGTTTCCATTCCAGCCATCATTCGAACGCCGGTACTCAAAGGGGCCACCGGTTCCGGGGCGCAAGCATACAAGCAGTCCGGCGGAGCCGCAGCAACGGCGTGCGCACAGGTTCGTGCGGGTTGCAGACGGCGCCAGGCGAGGGTCATCGCCAGCCGCAGGCGCGGTTTATCAATGTTCAAACAGCACACTGCAACTAACCTTGGCGGCAGGAACGCCACTATTTCAATATCAACTTTCGCTCTTTCACGCTGTAAAAAGTTATACGAAGCGGCATGGAAATTATCGGTCTTGTACAAGTTTCTTTATACACACTACCGTTCATCGCCATTTCCAAAAAATTTCAAAACATCTGCCTGCCTGCTCTAATCCGAATAGATGTCCATTGCATCAATGGGCAACTAGCGAAACGACAACTGAACTTGGAGTATTGTTATGACCACTAGCAATAAAAACCCTGGTAACTTCGCTAATGATCGCGAGAAGGCTTCGCAGGCGGGAAAGAAAGGTGGCCAGGCATCGGGCGGCAACTTTGCCAATGACCGCGAGAAAGCGTCGGAAGCGGGCCGTAAAGGCGGCCAAAATAGCCACGGTGGTGGACGCAAGTCATAACTAGGAGGCGGCACCGCTGCTCCGTTCCTTTATAAAAGGGCATCAATCATGCGAGCGTCAATTGATTACCAGCGTGGCGAGTTACACCGCCAGCCGGTCGTGGAAGTGCGAACTGAGGCAAGGACCGGCGTGCGCGCCAACACCACTGCGTGTTATGAACGCCGGCAAGTCGCTGAACTCGCCGAAGCCACGGTCGGCGCGCCGCAAACACCACCACTGTGTGAAAGAAACCTGTAGCCCGTGCGGCTAAGTGTAAGTTTCCTGCAAGATCGAAGTGAACGTTTTATTACCGACATAACGACGAGGTGACTGAACATGAGTACTCAAGACAGAAACGGCCAGATGAGCGTCAATGAAGCCGGTAAGAAAGGTGGCGAAGCCACTTCCGCTTCCCATGACAAAGAGTTCTATCAAGAGATTGGCAGCAAGGGTGGCCAAAACAGCGGCGGTAACTTCAAGAATGATCCCGAACGCGCCGCCGAAGCCGGTAGCAAAGGCGGTCAGAACAGCGGGGGCAATTTCAGGAACGATCCTGAACGCGCCGCCGAAGCCGGTAGCAAAGGTGGCCAGAACAGCGGGGGTAATTTCGCCAACGACCGGGAGAAAGCCTCCGAAGCCGGGCGTAAAGGCGGCGAAAACAGCCATGGTGGCGGCCGCAACAGTTGATGTGCTTGATGCAGGGGAGCAAGGCTCCCCTGCTTTCATTGACGAGGGACACTATGCCTTTACACGTTATTAATTTTACCGGCCCTGTTACCGCCTCAACCTGCAGCCAACTGATCGAGAAAGCCTCGCTGGCCGTGCAGCAAGGTGCCTCGGGCCTGGTCCTGAACATCGCGACCATGGGCGGCGAATGCAGCTACGGGTTTACGATGTACAACTTCCTGCTCTCCCTGCCGATCCCGGTGCATACCCATAACCTGGGCACGGTGGAATCAATGGGCAATATCATTTTTCTCGCGGGTGAACGCCGAACGGCCTGCACCCACAGCAAATTCCTGTTCCATCCATTTCACTGGCATGTGCAAGGCGCGGTCGATCATTCGCGCATGTCCGAATACGCCATGAGCCTCGATTACGACTTGCAGCTGTATGCGCGCATTGTGGCCGAGCGCACCCTGGATGCGGCTGAACAGCTGGAAACGGAAAAGTACCTGATCGCTGCACCGCGCATTCTTGATCCGCACCAGGCGCTCGCGACCGGCCTGATCCATGGGATCGAACCGCCGGTCATCAAGGCGGAGTTCGTGAGCAGCTTCATACATTCCTGACGCCGGGCGCTGCGCTGTCGGACGTTGATGTCGCACTCTGATACTGGCATTAAAACATCAACTAAGCGCTTGTTTGAAATTCGCATGTTTAAGGGTTGAAAACATCCGTCCATTAATGAATGGTGGCACATCATTCAGGGAGGGATCGATGTGCCCGACTCACAAGCGAATCGCCGGTGCATTCAATGCAAACAGCCCTATGACTCGACCACGGAGGAACCTGCATACCTGGTGTCGACAGCGTCTGAAATGCTCTGCCCGGCATGCAAACAGCGGTATCTGGCCGAATTCATGGAAGAGGCGCTTCAACGCAGCGTCCAAAAGCTGTACAGCCTGCAGGAACGTCGAGGAAAACAGTAGGATTTAGACCCATCACTCAAGCATCCGAATGAATGCGAGCATGCATACAATCAATTCATTAAGGTGGAGGCGGCACATACGGTTTTGCAACAAATGGAACACTGCCGGACGTGCGCCATCTTACATTTTCAATGCCATAGCGCTCCGCAAGCGGTTTGCTTATACGCTTTATCTTTTCATTGCGCGACCGTGGAATGATGCCGATCCCTACATCGCAACATGCCCAATGCCACGCCTCCGCGTTATTCATGACGTCCGCCCTTATAATGAAAGACTTCGGTTCATGGTGATAGTCGTATTCGATGATGTATAGAGAATTTTTCATAACTGCTCCTTCTGATTTTTTGTGGCTTGATCAGAACGAAGGTTCAGAATTTTTTCCAAACTAAATAACGACCTTATTCACATGTTGCGCTCCTGTAACCGAGAGACCATTCGTCGGCAGTTCATGAAAAAAAATAAACCCCCGCTACTTTTTTTCTTTCTC
>NZ_JASLAW010000061.1 GCF_030147005.1 Pseudomonas sp. | reverse complement strand
GATATTGCGCAGATGGAATTTGACCGTGGCCTCGGAGGTGCAGCGGATCCTGCTTATCTCCCAAATGGTCTTCCCTTCGGAGGCCCACCGCAGTATCTCCAGCTCCGTCTTGGTCAGGGGCTTGCCAAGTAAACTCAAGCGTCTTCTGATGGCCGTCGGAACAATTTCCAACGGGTGAGCTAACTCCTCGGGGCGACTCATTGCCTTCTCCTTTTTTATGGTGACGCGCCGCCATCCTTCGGACTTTTCTTATTGACAGGCGACATAAACATTGAACAAGGAGAGAGTTACACAACCGGCGGAGTGAGAGGGCAAGGCCGAGGATAAACAGCCAAGCCCTACAGTTATCTAGGCATCTTCCCACAGCATTTTCCAACTTGCCGGGGTTGAAAATTTAAAAGATTTGGCTTAGTCGTCCAGCTTTGCAGCGTCGAACGCGATGTCGTTACCGGTCAGTGTCGGCGCCGATCCCTCTGCGGTATTGAACAAATGCAGCGCTACAAAATACGGGTTCTCGCCTATGTCGAACCAATGGGGCGTGCCGGCGGGTACGATCAGCAGATCGTTCTTTTCACACCGCACCCCGTAGACATAATTGCCAATGCGCAACGAGCACAACCCCTGGCCGGCGATGAAGAATCGCGCCTGATCTTCGCGGCAGGTGTGCTCGCTCACGCACTCGACCGGCAACGTGGCTTTGTGCGGATGGTCACCGGTCACGCTGACCACCTCGACATTCGCGTAGCCAAGCGCATCGATCTGCGGCTGATACGCCGCAATCATTTGCGCCACGCTGGCGCCCTTCTCGATCGGCGCGGGCTGCCAGCGCTCAAAGCGCACGCCCTGTTCGGCCAGGGTCGACTGAATATCGTCGAAGTGGGTCAGTACTTTGTTCGGGGTGCCCGGTGTAGCGATGTCATAGACAGCGACGTAGCTCATTGCACGGCTCCTTGGTTCGGCTCTTGCAATCGAAGGCCAATGATAACGGCGGCGGCCAGGGCCGCGATGCTGGCGATACTGAACGTGAGGGTCGGGCCCAGCAGGTTCCAGCTATAACCGGCATACAGCGCACCCAGCGCCCCGCCGGTGCCGGCCAATGCGGCGTAGAGCGCCTGGCCCTGCCCTTGCTGACGGTCGCCGAAACTGCGCTGCACGAAGGCGATGGCTGCCGCATGGAAACTGCCGAACGTGGCGGCATGCAGCACTTGCGCCAGCAACAGTACCCAGAAAAACTCGGCAAATGCACCCAGCAGTAACCACCGCAGCCCCGCCAGCAGAAAACTGGCCAGCAGCACCCGGCGCACTGAAAAGCGCGCCAGGATTCGACTCATGCCCAGGAACATCAAGACCTCCGCCACCACCCCAAGGGCCCACAACAGCCCGATCACGCCACGGCTGTAGCCCAGGTGTTCAAGGTGCAGCGTGAGGAAGGTGTAATACGGGCCATGGCTCATCTGCATCAGCGCCACGCAGGCATAGAATGCCAGCACGCCGGGGTTGCGTAACTGCCTGAGAAAACCGTCACCGGCCAGACGTGTGCCGTGGCTGGCGGGCTGTGCATTCGGCACCCACAGGCTGGCGCCGATGATCCCGGCCATGATCACCACGACCACGACCGGGTAGATATCCACGCTCAGCCATTCAAAAAGGCGGCCCATGATCACGACAGTGAGGATAAAACCGATGGAGCCCCACAAGCGTATCTGGCTGTAGCGCGATGTCTGCTGTTGCAGGTGTGCCAGGGTGATGACTTCGAACTGCGGCAGCACCGCGTGCCAGAAGAATGCATGCAGGGCCATGACCAGGGCCAGCCAGGCGTAGGTCTTGCTGACGAAAATCAACGAAAAACTCAACAGCGTGCACACCGCGCCAAACCGCACGATGGCCAGGCGTCGGCCGGTGTAGTCGCCCAGCCAGCCCCACAGGTTGGGCGCCACGCACCGCATCAGCATGGGAATGGCCACCAGCTCGCCGATACGCGCACTGGAAAAACCCAGGTGATCGAAATACAGCGCCAGGAATGGCGCCGTCGCCCCAAGCAGGGCGAAGTAGAAGAGATAAAAGCTGGAAAGGCGCCAATAAGGGAGGGCTGTCACAGTCAGCCCGTCACAGCTGGCCCAGTACCGGCGTACTCACCTTCACGTCAGCGTTTTGCCCGCGGTTGCGCAGCAGGTGGTCCATCAACACGATAGCCATCATCGCCTCGGCAATCGGTGTGGCGCGGATACCGACGCACGGGTCGTGGCGACCTTTGGTGATCACGTCAACCGGGTTGCCGTGCACATCGATCGAGCGGCCCGGCGTGGTGATGCTCGACGTGGCCTTGAGCGCCAGGTGCGCAACGATCGGCTGGCCCGAGGAGATGCCACCGAGGATGCCGCCGGCGTTGTTGCTGAGGAAACCCTGCGGGGTCATCTCATCGCGATGCTCGGTACCGCGCTGGGACACACAGGCGAAACCGGCGCCGATTTCCACGCCTTTGACCGCGTTGATGCTCATGAGCGCATGGGCCAGTTCGGCGTCGATACGGTCGAATATCGGCTCGCCCAGGCCCGGCTTCACGCCCTCGGCCACGACGGTGATCTTCGCACCGACTGAATCCTGATCGCGGCGCAACTGATCCATGTAGGCTTCCAGTTCCGGCACCTTGTCCGGGTCGGGGCAGAAGAAGGCGTTGTCTTCGACGCTGTCCCAGGTCTTGAACGGGATCTCAATCGGGCCGAGCTGGCTCATGTAGCCACGAATGACGATGCCCTGGGTCGCCAGGTACTGCTTGGCAATGGCACCGGCCGCCACGCGCATCGCGGTTTCGCGGGCCGAACTGCGGCCGCCGCCACGGTAGTCGCGTTCGCCGTATTTGTGATGGTAGGTGTAGTCGGCGTGGGCCGGGCGGAACAGGTCCTTGATCGCCGAATAGTCCTTGGACTTCTGGTCGGTGTTACGGATCAGCAGGCCGATGGCGCAGCCGGTGGTGCGGCCTTCGAACACACCGGAGAGGATCTCGACTTCGTCGGGTTCCTGGCGCTGGGTGGTATGGCGGCTGGTGCCGGGCTTGCGGCGGTCCAGATCACGCTGCAGGTCTTCTACAGACAGCTCAAGGCCGGGCGGGCAGCCGTCGACAATGGCGACCAACGCCGGACCATGGCTTTCGCCCGCGGTGGTGACAGTGAACAGCTTGCCGAAGGTATTGCCGGACATGCAGGGCGCTCCGTGAAATCAGTTGAATCAAGTCAACCGTAATAACTTAAGGCGGGCAGTATACGCAGGCTAACCGACTAGTTCATCCTCGAAACCTTACCGGTAGACGTTGGTCCAACCGGCACCTCTCCAATGATGGCGCGATGATGCTGCGAGTTCTGCTGTTCACCCTTACCTTGTTTACCGCCGTGGCCCAGGCCGCCTCCCCTGTTGTACTGCAACGGCCCATCAGCCTGGATACCGGCAGCGGTGAGCTGTTTGGCTCGCTGCTATTGCCGCAATCCGACGAACCCGTGCCGGTGGTGCTGATCATCGCAGGCTCGGGCCCCACCGACCGCAACGGCAACAGCGCCGACGGTGCGCGCAACGACAGCCTCAAGCGCCTGGCCTGGGTACTGGCCCGGCACAATATCGCCAGCGTGCGCTATGACAAACGCGGCGTGGCCGCCAGCCTGGCCGCAACCCCGGATGAACGCAACCTGACCCTCGACGCCTATGTGTCCGATGCCGTGGCCTGGGGCAAGTTGCTCAAGGCCGACAAACGCATGGGCCCGCTGGTTGTGCTGGGCCACAGCGAAGGCGCGTTGGTCGCCGCCCTCGCCGCGCCGCAATTGAACCCGGCCGGGGTGATTTCCTTGTCCGGCAGTGCCCGCCCGGTGGACCAGGTGATTCGCCAGCAACTGGCCGACCACCTGCCCCCCGCCCTGCTACTGCGTAGCAACGAAATCCTCGACCACCTCAAGGCCGGTCAAGTGGATGCCGATGTGCCGCGTCCGCTGGAAGGTATTTTCCGACCCAGCGTGCAACCTTATCTGATCAGCCTGTTCCGGGCCGACCCGTCGGCGGCCTTTGCACGCTTGACCATGCCGGCGCTGATCATCCAGGGCACCAACGACATACAGGTCGGCGTAGGCGATGCCCAGCAACTGAAACACGCCAAGCCCGACGCGCAGTTGACCGTAATCGAAGGCATGAACCATGTGATGCGCATCGTGCCCAACAACGTCAAGCAGCAACTGGCGTCCTACAACGACCCGAAATTGCCCCTCGCCGCCGAACTGGGCGAGCGGATAGTGCGCTTTATTGACGGACTTAAACCCCGTTAAACGCCAATTTGCCTCTAGTCCTGAAGAAAGCGGCCGATAAGCCCAGAATCGACAGTAAAAAGGCTGTCGGCTCGCAGGCTTGGACAGGATCGCGCCGCATGACAACCACTGAAGCAACCCCAGAATCCACCGCCGACGCCCCGGCTGAAACCGAGGCCGCCGCCGCAGCGGCGCTACCGTGGGCAGACGTACACGCCGAACATTTCAAGATGCTGCGGCTCGCCCCGCTGGCCACGGACCGTGCGACCGGCGTACGGCCATTGCGGTTTGTGCAATTGGGCTACGCCGAGCGCCACGACCCGCATCACAGCCTGTTGCGCATGGTGATCCAGTTGCCCGGCCAGCGCGTACGGCGCGAGCAGAACCAGCTGGATATCTGGGTCGATCACGATAAACATCGCGTGCACTTCGGCCCGGGCAACAGCCTGGAGATCGAACCGGTCAACCGTGGTCTTGGCCGCTTCCTGGTCGCCCAGGGCGCCGCGTGGGCCAAGAAGAAGTGGTCACACTACCGCGTCGATGGCGTGGACCTGGCCAACAAGGACGCGCTCAACGAAGCCACACGCCTGCGCCGCGATCACTTTCTGCGCATCCAGGGTTTCGATGTGGCCTATGCCGACGTGCAACACCTCAAGGGCAACGTACAGCCGGGAAAGGTCAGCAACGTGCTGGACAGTTGGAACACCGAAAAAGTGCAGTTCGTGGAAATACTCGAAGCTGCGCAAATGCTGCAACAGGCCGAACAGAACCTGGCCGAGCAGGAAGTGAAACTGCGCAAGGAAGAAGAAAAGGTCACCAAGTTCAAGCGCGAGGACAGCGGCCTGCGCTTTACCATCACCTGCCTGGTGGCATTTACCGTGTTTCAGGCGGGATTGTTGATCTGGATTGCCACGCACCGTTAACAGGTTGAAGCGCAACTGGGGGAGCTGGCTTGCCTGCGAAGGCCACAGGTTTGCACACAACGTTGGTGCGACGCTGAACCTGTGGTGAGGGAGCTTGCTCCCGTGGCGGCCTGAGAATACTGGTCGTTGTCACGGGAACGGCCCACTTCCCATGCCGGGATAGCGGTGGCAACGACACATCGCTATCCCAGGCAAACCGGGTCAGACACGCGCGGCGAATACCGCCTGATGCGCCCGGCACTGTTCAGCCGTCAACATGAACACTCCATGGCCACCGCGCTGGAAGTCCAGCCAGGCGAAATCCACTTCCGGGTACAGCGCTTCGACGTGCACCTGGCTGTTGCCCACTTCGACAATCAGCAACCCCTTCTCGGTCAGGTGGCTCGCCGCTTCGGCCAGCATCCGGCGTACCAGGTTCAAACCGTCGTCACCGCAGGCCAGGCCCAGTTCCGGTTCGTGCTGGTATTCATCCGGCATGTCGGCGAAATCTTCGGCATCCACGTACGGCGGATTCGACACGATCAGATCGAAGCGCTGCCCCGGCAAGCCACCAAAGCCGTCGCCCTGCACGGTATACACGCGCTCATCGACGCCATGACGCTCGATATTCTGGTTGGCCACTTCCAGGGCTTCGAAGGACAAGTCGCCCAGCACCACCTCGGCGTTCGGGAATTCGTAGGCACAGGCGATGCCGATGCAACCGGAGCCGGTGCACAAGTCGAGAATGCGCGCCGGCGGTTGGGCCAGCCAGGGCTCGAAGCGGTTCTCGATCAACTCGCCGATCGGTGAGCGCGGGATCAGCACACGTTCATCAACGATAAACGACATGCCGCAGAACCAGGCCTCTTTGAGCAAGTAGGCGGTCGGCACCCGCTCATGGATGCGACGATGCAATAAACGCTGCACATGGGAGATTTCCTCTTCTTCCAGATTGCAGTCCAGGTAGCTGTCGGCAATTTCCCACGGCAGGTGCAGAGCGCCGAGCACCAGTTGCCGGGCTTCGTCCCAGGCATTGTCGGTGCCGTGGCCAAAAAACAGGTCTTCCCCATGGAAACGGCTGACAGCCCAACGGATATGGTCGCGCAAGGTGCGCAGGCGGGAAGTGATCACGGGGGCAGACTCCTGGAAAAAACGACTGGCGATTCTAACAGCGTTCACCTGTACCGACGATGTACGAAATACCCTTGCCGCATGTCGGATTTCATCCAATTTGCCACTATTGGGTTAAACAAGTCGCCTACTTGACATGGCTGCACGTCAACAACGGCGTACCTTACGATGGTAGCGATTCACAGAACCGCTCAGCCAGTGGACAATGTCACAAAAGCCCCCCTGACAGGAGCCCCAGAATGTCCGTTCCAAAGACGATGTTTCAACTCAGCGGTCGTGGTTACGCAGCTGCCAACCTTGCCCATGCGACCCTCGTGATCATCGACGCCCAGAAGGAATACCTCAGCGGCCCACTCGCCCTCTCGGGCATGGACGCGGCGGTCGGCAATATCAAGCAACTGGTGGCCTCGGCACGCAACGCCGGGCGGCCGATCGTGCATGTGCGCCACCTGGGTACCGTCGGCGGCCTGTTCGATCCGCAAGGCGAGCGCGGCGAGTTCATCCCCGGCCTGGAGCCTGAAGGCGACGAAACCATCATCGGCAAGTTGCTGCCCAGTGCCTTCCACGGCACCGGCCTTGAAAAACACCTGCAAGACCTCGGTTCGCTGGACCTGATCGTCTGTGGTTTCATGAGCCATTCCAGCGTCAGCACCACGGTGCGCGCCGCCAAGAACCTCGGCTTTCGCTGCACCCTGGTGGAAGATGCCTGCGCCACACGCGACCTGCCCTACAAAGGCGGCGTGCTCAGTGCCGAGCATGTGCAGCAAACCGAAATGGCCATCATGGCCGACAATTTCGCGACCCTGGCGTTGACCAAAGAGTTGATCTGATCGTCGCTTTGATGAGCGGTGCGCCAATGTTCATTGGCCCGCTCATCCGCGAAGCGTACTCATTTCGTGCATTTACCTCGGGCACAGGAACAACCTGTGTATCTTCCGGTCGAAGGGCCGATACCCTGGAGGAAAGGTCGGAATGAAGATATCCGATGGTTTTGATGCTCGTCGCTTGCGTCCCAAGGGCCCGAGCAATTGGCGTCTGCGCCTGGTGGCGGGCATTGCCGCGTTGCTGGCGATCGTAGGTTTGCTGTTGGCGGGCGCTGGTGGCGCCGGTCTGTTTGGGCATTCGCCGGCACTCGGCGAACTGAACGCCAGCCCTGGCGGCTCGGCCATCCTGCTTGGGATCGGCCTGCTGGTAGTGTGGCTGGGCGTGTGGTTGTGGCGTCGCAGCCGGCGCAAGATGCGCCAGCCGCTGTCGTTGAATATCGCTTCGCACCTGATGAAAAAGCACGACTGATGGCGCATGGATAGTATTTGCTGCGCCGCAGCCGCCGCGATTTAGGTAAACTGCCCGCCCTTCGCGGAGGCTGCCATGCAAGACGACGATTTTTCCCTGTTCAAGAACGAGCTGCGCGGCGTCAAGCCGATCAAGCACGACCGTGCCGACACCGGCAAACCCAAGGCTGATCGGGCGCAAATCGCCAAGCTGCGCCAGGCCGCGACCGTGCGCACCGATGCCACCACCGTTGATGGCCTGTCGGACCAGTTCGTGATCGACGTCGGCCCCGAAGATGAGTTGATGTGGGCCCGCGATGGGGTGCAGGAAAGCCAGATACGCAAGCTCAAGGCCGGCCACATCCCGTTCGAAGGCAGCCTCGACCTGCACGGCATGAATGTGGAAAAAGCCCGCGAAACCCTCTGGGCCTTCCTCGCCGAAGCCACCAAATTCGAAATCCGCTGCGTGCGCGTCACCCACGGCAAGGCCGTGCGGCTGGACGGCAAGCGGCCGATGATCAAGAGCCACGTCAACACCTGGCTGCGCCAGCATGCGCAGGTGCTCGGCTTTACCTCCTGCCAGGCCCGACACGGCGGGGCCGGCGCGGTGTATGTGATGCTCAAGCGCACGATGATGGAAGGGCGCGACGAGTAAACAAGTGCCATCGTCAGGCTTGCAGCGATGTGTCCGCCCCCGTAACCTTGCGCTTTGCGAAAATCCAACAGGTAGTTTCATGTCCCTGGAACAGAATTACACAGCGATTCTCGGCCAACTCGGCGAGGACGTCTCCCGCGAGGGCCTGCTCGACACGCCAAAGCGTGCCGCCAAGGCGATGCAGTACCTCTGCCGCGGTTACGAACAGACGTTGGAAGAAGTTACCAACGGTGCCTTGTTCAGCTCCGACAACAGCGAAATGGTGCTGGTCAAGGACATCGAGTTGTACTCGCTGTGCGAACACCACCTGCTGCCGTTTATCGGCAAGGCGCACGTGGCGTACATCCCGAGCGGCAAAGTGCTGGGCCTGTCGAAGGTCGCGCGGATCGTCGATATGTATGCGCGTCGCCTGCAGATCCAGGAAAACCTCAGCCGCCAGATCGCTGACGCGGTACTGGAAGTGACCGGCGCCCTCGGCGTGGCGGTGGTGATCGAAGCCAAGCACATGTGCATGATGATGCGCGGCGTGGAAAAACAGAATTCGTCGATGATCACGTCAGTGATGCTCGGCGAGTTCCGCGACAATGCGGCCACCCGCAGCGAATTTCTCAGCCTGATCAAGTAAGCGGCTGCGTAGGAAAGAACCGGCGTTCATCGCCGGTTTTTTTTCGCCCGCAAAATTCAGGTAAGCTGCGACCCCTTCTTCATGGGCAAGAGGTTTTTAGCCATGTTCGTCAAAGCACTTCGAGTGGGCCTCGGCCAGATCATCATCGCAGGCGACTTCCTGACCCGTCCGCGCAAAAAGCAGCGCCCCGCCGAACAACAGGCGCAGGTGAACCAAGCGGCCAAGGGCCTGACCCTCTATCAATTCCACGCGTGCCCGTTCTGCGTGAAGACCCGGCGCACCCTGCATCGCCTGAATGTGCCGGTAGCGCTCAAGGACGCGAAAAATAACGCGCAAGACCGCCAGACTCTGCTGGAGCAAGGCGGCAAGATCAAAGTGCCGTGCCTGCGCATCGAAGAAAACGGCCAGACCACCTGGATGTACGACTCCAAGGTGATCATTGATTACCTGGACAAGCGCTTCGCCGCCATCTGATAGCCAGCGCCTCTGTAGGAGCGAGCTTGCTCGCGGAAACCCCGAGAGCGCCGCTAAGTGTCAGGTTCCCCGCGTTATCGTTGACGATTTTCGCGAGCAGGCTCGCTCCTACGGTGGCGTGATGTCCAGGTCCAGCAGCGCCGAGCCCAGGCACTTGCCATGGGCATCCAGGGCCAGCGAGCGGGTCACGCCGCCGCGCAGGATGCCTGGCAAGACAAAATTCAGGGCCTGCACATTGGGTAGCTCGTAACGGCGAACCGGCTCAGCCCCTGGCTCCAGCAAACCGGCAAAGAACTCGGTCACCCGCGCTACCGTCAACTGCTCGCACAGCAACGGATAGTCTTCGGCGCGATAAGCAATGATCGAGATGTTCGACGTGTCGCCCTTATCTCCGGTGCGGGAGTGGGCCAGTGCGTGCAACTTCATCCTTCTATCCTCGGTTTGACCCGGTCACGGGGCAGCAGCAATGACGCCACCGCCACCACCTGGCGTACGCTCTTGCTCGCCCCGCCACCGCCGGCCGGGCCGTTGGTGTAGAGGGTTTCCACTTCATTGCCGACGCGCACGGCGTCGCTGCGCGCTTCACAACGGGCGGCGACCCGCAGGCGCACTTCCCAAGGCTCGACGTGACTGCGCGGCCCATGCAGAGCGTCCATGCCGATCAACTCGGCACGCACGTCCTGCATCTTCACGCCGATCAGTTCCAGGCGCTTGAGCACCACATCCCGCGCCAATTGCGCCCGTGCGACAGCGCCGGGACCGCCGTAGGACATCTGCCCCTCACCGATCCAGCCGTCCAGATAACCGACGCTGACCTTCAGCTGTTCAGGCCGGGCACGGCCCTCGGCCCCCTGGGCACGCACCCGATCAACGCCCTCCTCGACAAAGCCCACCCGTGAAAAGTCGGCCGTGACATCCGGGGTCAGATACGCTTGCGGATCGTGCACTTCGTAGATCAGTTGCTCGCTGCAGGTGGCGCGGCTGACCTGCCCTCCGGTGCCCGCCACTTTGGTGATCAGGGCATTGCCATCGGCGTCGACCTCGGCCAGCGGAAAGCCCAGGCGTGCCAGGTCATCAACGTCCTTGCAGCCTGGGTCCGCGAAATAACCACCGCTGACCTGCCCCGCACATTCGAGCAAATGCCCGACCAGGGTGCCCCGGCCCAGGCGCAGCCAATCGTCGGCGGCCCAGCCGAACTCAAACATCTGCGGCGCGAGAAACAATGACGGGTCGGCCACACGCCCGGTAATCACTACGTCGGCGTCGGCGCGCAGGGCTTCCAGGATGCCGTCCACGCCCAGGTAGGCATTCGCCGAAATCAGCCGTTCGCCCAGTGAGCCCAGGGTCTGGCCGTTGTCCAGCAACTGCTCGGGCCGCAACACTGACAGCACGTCATCGCCCGCCACGGCCACCACCTTGAGGTTAATGCCCAACTCATCGGCGATGCGCCGCACTTCAACGGCGGCCGACACTGGGTTGGCCGCACCCATATTAGTGATCACGCGCAGGCGACGACGACCTTCGTGCAGCCCGACAAAAGGCAGTACCCGCAGCATGCGTTCACTCAACAAGGGGTCGTAACCGCCCGCCGGATCACCGATACGCGCCTGTTGCGCCAGGGCAATCGTGCGTTCGGCCAGGCATTCGAACACCAGATAATCCAGGTCGCCCTGTTCGGCCAGTTCCACGGCGGGTTCGATACGGTCACCGGAGTAGCCGGCACCGGCGCCGATGCGCAAGGTTTTCATCTCAGATAACTCCCAGGAGCAGCGCGGTCAGGGTCATCAACACCGACGCGGCAAACAGAAAAGGAATGGTGAAGCGCTGGTGATCGGCCAGTTCGATCTTGCACAGGCCCACCAGCAGGAAAGTCGCGGGAGTCAGCGGGCTGACCGGAAAGCCCGTGGTGTGCACGCCCAGCAACGAGGCCTGGGCCACTTGGAGGGGGTCGACACCCAGCGCCTTGCCGACTTCAGCAATCACCGGCATCACGCCGAAGTAGTAGGAATCGGGATCGAACAACATACTCAGCGGCATGGAAATGAAGCCCACCACCGCCGGGATCAACTTGCCATGGCCAGCGGGAATCTGCGCCACCGCCACTTCGGCGATCGCCTTGAGCATGCCGGTGCCTTGCATGATGCCGGTGAACACGCCGGCGGCGAGCAGGATACTGGCCATGGTCAGGGCGGTTTTCGCATGGGCGTCGATACGGGCGCGCTGGGCGTCGACGTTGGGGTAGTTGATGCACAGCGCGACCACGGTGCCGAGCATAAACATCACCACCGGGTCGACCCAGCCGGCGATCATCACCAGCATCACCAGCACGGTGAGGGTCAGGTTGACCCAGAACAGCCGTGGACGGCGCAGCTTGATATCGTCATCACTGAGTACCCGTTGCGGCACCGCGTCCACGCTGGAGCCGGCCCCCAGGCCCAGGCGCTTTTCTTCACGCCGGCCCAGCCACCAGGCGCAGGCGAACACAAAGATCAGCCCGACAATCTGCACCGGAATCAATGGCTGGAAGAGGTCTGCCACCGGCACATGCAGCGCCGCCGACGAGCGCAGCACCGGGCCGGTCCAGGGCAGGAAATTGACCCCGGCGGCCATCGCACAGACACAGGCAAGGATGCGTTTGTCGATGCCCAGCCGGGTGTACAGCGGCAACATCGCCGGCACCGTCACCAGGAAGGTCACCGCGCCGGAACCGTCCAGGTGCACCAACAGCGCCAGGGTCGCGGTGCCGACGACAATTCGGGTAGGACGCGTGCCGACCGTGCGCAGGATGCGGTCAATGATGGGGTCGAGCATGCCGGCATCGGTCATGATCCCGAAGAACAGAATCGCAAACACGAACATGCCCACCACGGGGGCGACGTTCTTGATGCCGGTAATGATGAATGCGCTGGTTTGCAGGCCGAACCCGCCGAGCAGCGCGGCGATGATCGGCAAGGCGATCAGGGCCACCAGGGGCGAGAGGCGCTTGCTCATGACGGCGGCAAGCAGGCAGAGGATGGTGATGACACCCAGGGTTGCGAGCATGGGTTACTCCAGGGTGGCCGTTTTGGCCGGTTATTGTTTTCCCGTGAGTATTGGAATCAGGTTAGGCTTTGTAAATTGGAATATTCAGGCACCCGCGTTCGGAAAAACAAAATGAAGCGATCGTTATGAAAAACAGCATCCAGCACATTCAGGCATTCCTCGCGGTTGCTCGCACCGGCAGCTTTACCAAAGCCGCCACCGAGCTGAACCTGTCGCCCTCGGCGCTGACCGTGCAGGTGCAACAACTGGAAGAGTGGCTGGGCGTGGCCCTGCTCGACCGCAGCCCTCGCCATGTGAGCATCACCGCCGCCGGCCAGGATGCCCGCGGCCCCATGGAAAAACTGCTGCTGGACCTGGACAACATCGTCACCGGCTCGCGCGACCTCGCGGCCCTGCGCCGTGGCGTCGTCACCATCGCCGCGCTGCCCTCGGTGTGTGCCGGCAGCCTGCCGCCGGTATTGCGCCTGTTTCGCGAACGCTTTGCCGGGATCGAAGTGCGCCTGCATGACCTGGTGGCCCATCGCATTCATGCCCAGGTGCGCAGCGGCGAGGTGGATTTCGGCATCGGCGTGCGCGCGCGCCTCAGTCACGGCCTGGACTTCGTGCCAGTGTTGAATGATCGGTTGTGCGCGTTTGTGCCGCTGGATCACGCCCTCGCCCACCATCGACATCTCAGCCTGGAACAACTGGCAGACCAGCCGATCATCCTCACCGGACGCGACAGCAGCGTGCGTGAGCAAGTGGACGCGCTGTTTGACCAGACGCGGTTGACGCTGAACGCGGGCATGGAGGCTAACTACATGTCGACGGTATTGGCATTGGTACGCCAGGGCTTGGGGGTCAGTGTGCTGCCGGAATCGGCGGCCGATAGCCTGGAGGGCTTGAAGCGGATCAACATCGATCATCCCGGGGTGAACCGCGAGATCGGGTTGATCAGTCGCAGTGGGACAGGATTGAGCCCGGCGGCGCAACGCTGTTTCGATCTACTGAGCGAACAGCTGGATCGCGCTTAGTTGCCGAGTCTGCGCAGGCGTTAGTTCAATCAAGAACACGTGACCGGTGCTGTTGCAATTTCAAGCAAATTTGGCCATACACCATGTATATGATCACGCCTACGACGTTTATAGGGTTATCACATTCATGAGCAACTCATCCACCGCCGCTCGGGCTTTTATTCTCGCCTCGCTAAAAGACATAGGGATAGCCCAGAACAAGTTAACGTCGATCAACGACGGTGCACAAATGTATGGTCCGCAGGGGCTCTTGGATTCTGTGCACTTAGTTGGACTTATTTCAGCCATTGGCGAGCAGATCGACCGCACCGGCGGCGCAGCCGAGAGTTTCTTCGATGTTCTCGATGAGGGCCTATTCGACAACTTCAAAGACATCAATCGAATCGAGTCGTTATTGAACGGAAAATTCAGCCATGTCAGCTTTTGCTCCTGATAGCCAATACATCAATACCGATAAGATTGAAGACGTTCCCTATCAGTGGCTGGCCGATAAAGTACCGACGCCGTTCTATGCGTACAGCGCCACACAGATAAAAGCCGACTTTGCGGAACTTAAACGCACGCTCCCCCAGGACATCGATTACTTTTACTCGCTCAAGGCCAATCCGAATAAAGCGCTGGTCGGACTATTACATGAGGCGGGCGCAGGGTGCGAAGTGTGTTCCCTGGCGGAACTTGAAATTGCATTACGCCAGGGCGTGCCACCGGGTGAAATTATTTTTGTCGGGCCCGGCAAACATATCAATGAGTTGACGCAATGTTGCATCGCCGGCATTAAAGCCGTGGTGGTGGAATCCATTGAGGAACTGCTTCTGCTCAACGATATTGCGGCGGGCCTTGAGGTGATCCAACGTATCGCCCTGCGCATTAACCCGGACTTCTCCGGTGAAAAAGCCAAGCTGGTGATGAGCGGCAAAGCCCGACAGTTTGGTATTGATGAACAGCTGCTGCCGCAAGCATTTGCCCTGCTCGGCCAACTTGCGCACCTTCGACTGGCAGGCATCCATGTTTATCTGGGCACACGCATTCTTGACTGGCAGGCTCTGGTCAACAATACGCAGAACATCCTGACGCTGGCCGCCACGCTTCAGAAGACCCATGGCGCAAACTTCGAATTCGTCGACGTGGGCGGAGGCTTCGGCGTGCGCTATTTCGACAAGGAAAAGGCGCTCGATCTGGCCGCCTTGGGCGGAGCCCTGCTGCCTGTGATCAACGATTACCGCCGGGATTTTCCACAGTGCCGGATCGTGATCGAACTGGGGCGATTTCTGATAGCACGTGCAGGCATCTTCGTCACGCGGGTCAATTACCTCAAACCGTCCCGAGAAGAGTGGTTTGCCGTGTGCGATGGCGGTGCCAACTGCCACGGCAGTGCTGCCGGCATCAACTCCCTGATTCGCCGAAACTTCCCGATGGCCCGTCTCGGTCCCTCCCGGCAGGACGCCCAGCGACGTTATCAAGTGACCGGTCCCCTGTGCACACCTACGGACTTGCTGGGCGAAAACGTCATGCTCGCCGAGCTTCGTTCGGGCGATCTGATCGGCATCGCGCATTCCGGTGCCTATGGCGCTAGTGCATCCCCGGTGGGTTTCTTGAGTTTTGGTCACCCAGCAGAAGTGCTGGTCGAACAGGACCAGGCTTTTCTGATCCGCACCGCAGATAGCGTAGATACCCTGTTGGCGCCACAGGTGTGTCAGCGTTTGTCCTTACACAACGCCTGAAGGAGCCGCCATGTCCCTGGAGTTCACGACTGCTCATATCCGTTGGCGCCAATTCGAAAGACAAGCCGATGCACCGGCCCCGAACGACGCTCAATTGCAATTGGTAACGGACTTCGTCAACGGTTTCTTTCACTCACATGGGCGTGAGGAACAGGCACAGGAATGCCATGCACGGCGCTGGTATGCCTCCCAAAACCAGGCGTTCAGGGTGATGCTTGAACAGTTGGTCGCCGAACTGCAACACCGGGTTCGGCTTGATGACCTGAATCTACTCGTGCTCAGCCACTGGACACCGGACGTTGAAGTCGGCTGCTCAGTGACCAACGCGATTATTCATCAAACCGGCTGCGACGACGCCTTTGGTATTGCCATCAGCGATCACGGCTTGAGCGGCGCGCTTCTGGCATTAGAAGTCATTGAGGATTATCTCGATGACAAGGACCTTGGCGGACAAGGCAAAAAAGCCTTGCTGCTGATCGCGGACCAGGACGCCATCCTGTATGACAGCCCCGCCCTCGCCCGCCTGAACCCCGAGCCCAGCGCCTGCGTTTTGATGCTGCGCAGCCTGCCTGACGCACACGCCGCCAAGCCGCCCACAGGTATTACGTTCAAGCATTATCGAAGGGGGGCGATGCCGACCACGCCTGAGGCCCTGGATGCCCTGCTGCCCGCGCTGGCTATGTTCACATCCGTCGAAGACGTGCTACCGCTGCTGATCCTGACCACCCCGGCCTTCGCCGAAACCTTGCGTCAGCACAAGCAGTTGAGCGCCCATCGCATAGAGAGCTGGGATGAGTCGTTTCTGTCCTGCGCGCCGTGGGTTCGGCTGGCACAACTGGCACCGACCCACCAGCGCATCCTGCTGATGCTGCCGCAGGGTGAATACCTGACCTGCGCAGGCTTTGTGGCGAGGGCCTGACGTGTATATCAACACCATAACCAGCCTGATCGCCGAGCACCTTACGCCGCTACCGGCACTGGCCGAGAACTATGCCTGGGGTGAGCGAAACACCAGGATCTTTGCACGCTTCCATCGAATGGAGTCGGCCAGCCTGTTTGCGCACGAGGCCTTGCCCGACTTGATCATGAAGCTGCTGCAACGGTTTCGCGACGAGTGCGACCCAGTGCTGTTCGAGCGCATCGGCTATGTGGCGTGGGCGCACTCTCTGCATTGCCTTAGCCCGTTCGACCGCGGTTGCGAACTGGCCGGCGAGGTGCGCAGGTTTCTGGGCCGACCGCAGGTTGAGTTCTTCTCCGTTTCCCAGGCTTCATGCGCTTCGGGGCTGGTTGCGCTCAAGTTTCTCGACGCCCGCCTCTCTGCGGCCCAGGCCAGGCAGGAGGACGTCTGTGGCCTGTTGATCACCGGCGAAAAGTGCTTCCACGACACCGTGCAGTACGTGAATCAGAATGGTTATTTCGGCGAAGCCTTTTGCGCGACATTGCTCAGTGCGCAGCCCACCCCCGGCGGCGTGCGCGTGAGTGCACTGCATGTTCAGCAACTGGCCGCCTATGCCACCCGCACGCACTCGACAGAGCGCGCCAGTGAAAACGCTTACGACCACGCGTTTATTCCTACCATGCTTGAGACCGTGCACACCGCACTGCAACAAGCGGGGCGTCGTCCTGACGAGCTGCGTACGCTGATCCCCTATCACATCAGCCCGCCTACCTTCGACAGGATCGCCGATGGCGCTGTCTTTTCTCGAGACATCATTTACCGCCGTCACCTCTACCAGTTGGGACACTGCTTTTGCAGCGACGCGTTCCTCAACCTGCAGAGCCTGCTGGCGCAGCGCGACAAGGCTGTCGCCATTGACCCTATCCTGGCCGTGGCGTCCGGCATCGCGGGCACGTTTGCAGCCATCGTTCTAGAAATGAACCCTGAGGATCAGACATGAGCACACACCATTTGACCCAGTGGCTGGTGCAGGCTGCACAGCAGTTTCCCGAAAAAATCGCGCTGATCGAGGGCGAGCATGCCGTGACCTGGGCCGCCCTTCATCAACGCGTAATCAACACCGCCAGGTATTTGCAACAGCAACAGGTCGAACGCGGGGATCGGGTATTGGTGTGGCTGCCGAACGGAGTGGATTTCGTCGTCTGTTTCTGGGCGGTGCAATATTTGCAGGCAGTGTTCGTACCGGTGAACCCGGAGACACCGTTGGCACGGGTCGACTGGCTGCTCGACAACGCCGAGTCACGCCTGTTGATCGCTCAGGCCGGATACGCCAGTGCGTTGGCTGACGCGCTCGGCAAGCGTGATCTGCGCCTCATGTTCGATCAGGCGCCCAGCCACCGGCAAAGCAGTTCGTCAGGTCTGTCCTTGCAGCAAATAGCCCAGCTGCCACCGGCCCAATCCTTGGGTCTACAAGGCGCTCTGGATATTGACCTGGCTTGCCTGATCTACACCTCGGGTTCGACGGGCGACCCCAAGGGCGTGATGTTGACCCAGCGCAATATGCTCAGCGCGGCAGACTCCGTGGCCACTTATCTGCAATTGAGCGGCGCTGACCGGATCTTTTGCACCATCCCCATGAGTTTCGACTATGGGCTGTATCAAGCGATCATGACCGCCAAAGTCGCCGCAACGCTGATCATCGAAAAAGATTTCAGCCGCCCGCTGTTTGCCCTGAAAGAGCTGGTCAAGCATCAGGCGACTGTCCTGCCGATTGTGCCCACGCTGCTGGCGATCATTGCGCCCTTGGCCAAGCGCTACGACTTTTCCAGCCTGCGCAAAATCACCAACACGGCCGCGGCCCTGCACCCCAGCGATATCGATCTGCTGATCTCACTGTTCCCACAGGCCGAGATTTTTTCCATGTACGGGCTGACCGAGTGCCATCGCTGCACCTGGTTGCCGCCAGCGTTATTGTCACGGCATAAAGACAGCGTGGGCTATGCCATCCCCAATACCGAACTGTGGGTGGTGGATGAAGACGGCATTGCGCACCGCAGAAACGCCACGGGCGAACTGGTGATTCGTGGCGCGACCGTCATGCGCGGCTACTGGCGCAATCCCGAACAAACCGCGAAAAAGCTGCGCCCTGGACCGTTGCCAGGAGAATCGGTCCTCTACACCGGCGACCTTTGCCGGCTGGACGAACAAGGCTTGCTTTACTTCCTATCGCGCAGCGATGACATCCTCAAGACAAATGGCGAGAAGGTCGCCCCCAGGGAGGTCGAAGGCGTGCTCAAGCGTGTGCCTGGGGTACTCCAGGTCGCGGTGATCGGCATCGCTCATCCGGTCTACGGCGACGAAATTGTCGCGTGTATCGAGTGTGTCGCCCCCCTCGACGAGGCGTCGCTCAAAGCCTTTTGCCAGTCCCATCTGGAAGCCTATAAGCGGCCCCATCGCTATTACTTCAGCCAAGCGTTACCCAGGAACAACAACGGCAAAGTTGACCGTGGCCAGTTATCCAGCCTTCTGCCGCGCCGCGAAAACAAGCTTAACGTCGGGTGCACACAACAAACGGGGAGCCACCATGTATACGCCAACCATCATTGAAGCCATCGGGCTGGTCCTGGAAAGCTCGAACCTTTCGGAGCTGAATGCAGCCACCCATCTGGAGCGCGACCTGGGATTCGAGAGCGGCCTGTATATCGAACTGATCATGTACCTGGAGGAGCGTATCGATGCGCTGGTGCTCGACCCTGCCACGTTGGAGTTCCAGCACTTCGAAACGGTAGGCACTCTGTCCAAGTTCATCGAGCTGCAGCTCGCCAGCCGGGCGGCATGAATGGACGCCTGGTCTGAACTCGTCAGCGTATTCATGCGCTTTGAGGCCCCGTCCCTCAATGCCGAAAAACTGGTTGCCTGGCACCACCATTCACGCACGTACAGCTACGCGGACCTGAGCCAGCGTGCGCAGGATATCGCCCATGAAATAACGCGCCGGCAAGCCCACAGCGAAACGCCCCTGGCGCCGGTTCTGGTCTATGGCCATAAGGCGTTCGACTTTCTCGCCGCCTGGTGGGCCTGCCTGCTGTGCGGCTGTCCCATCGTCCCGGTGGAATCGGACAACGCGCCTGAGCGCCTGGAGCGGATCTCCCGTACTGTCGGGGCGCGTCTGATCCTGAACACCGACGCCTCCACGCTCTTCGCGGCACATGCCGGGGTGATCGCCCTCTCCGACCTCCCCTGGGTGCGCCACGATGCAGCAGCGCTGCAGCAATTGCTCGACGGTACCCGCCGGCGGCTCGACGGCGCGAATGTCGCCCCGCTGGCCTACATCATGTTCTCCTCGGGCACCACAGGGGAGCCCAAGGGCATTCAGATCAGCCTGTCCAACTTGGTGGGTTTCGTAACCTGGGTGCGCAGCGACTTTGCCCTGGAGGGGGCCGTCACCGGCAATGTGCGGTATTGCTTCGATGTCTGCCTGTTTGAACTCTGGCTCGCGTGGGCGTTTATGCAACCGCTGTCGGTACTCGATCATCGTGAGCTGTTCAACACCCGCAAGATGATTGCCCAGCATGCCCACAGTGCGCTGACCTGCTGGGTGTCCACGCCGTCGATGGTGCGCCTCTACCTGCTGGACCCGACCTTCAACGCCGAGACACTTGGGCAGTTGCGCCGTTTTATCTTCTGCGGTGAAACGCTGCCTAAAGAGATCGTCACGCAGTTATGGGCACGCTTTCAAGGCTGCGAAGTGATCAATACCTACGGCCCCACGGAATGCACAGTGGCCGCTTCACAAGTGCTGGTCACAGGGGACATGGTGGCGTCGCCGTTACCGCTGCCGATCGGGCGGGCGCGTCCGGGCGCCGCCATGCAACTGGCCCATCCACTGGATGCTGCCGGTCGCGGTCAGCTCTTGATCAGTGGTGAGTGTGTCGGCCCCGGCTACCTCAATGCGCCCTCTGCACGCCAAGCCAACTTCAGTCGGCAGGCGGGGCAAGCCACTTACGCCACCGGCGATATCGGACTGTTCGACGGCAATTGGTATTACTTCCTGGGACGCGAAGACGCCGAGGTCAAGATACAGGGGCACCGTATTGACCTGCATGAAATCGAACACTTTCTGCGCGACCGCAACCTGGTCGCGGATGTGGTGGTAGAGCCGTATTGGCGCAAGGGCATTGCAGAGGCGATCCAGGCCTGCGTGATCCTCAATCGCAACTGTGATCTGTCGCAACTTGGCAACGCTATGCAGGCCCACTTTCCGCCGTGGGCTGTTCCCCGTTACTGGTATAGCACCCCGCGCACTGTACTCAATCACAACGGCAAATTGGATCGCTCGGTTGCCTGGCAACTGGCGAAGGATCACGGAGAGAAATATGTTTTCATCGCAAATCAAACCCCTGTTTGAGCGCCTGAAAAATCAGGACTCTGCTGTCGCGCTGATCAATCAGGAGGGTACCTACAGCTTCGCGGAACTGGGCCTGCGCACGGCCGCGATTGCCCGCGCACTCGTGCCTTGGGCAGGGCGCAATGTACTGGTCCATGGTCACAAGCAACAGGATGCGGTAGCGGCGATGCTGGCGTGTATCAGCCAGGGCAGTTGCTTCACCTTTGTCGACCAGTCCAACCCGGTGGCACGGGTTGAAAAGATCGCCAACCTGATCCGCGCCGAGGTCATCGTCACGGCGACGCCACACGCGCTGGAAAACCTCGACCGCTGGCCACAATGGGTCACCTCTACCCTGGGCAATGGCGATCCGGCGACATTGCCACTGGAGCCTGTGCTGACCCAGCCGGCATTTTATATTCTCCCCACTTCCGGCAGTACCGGTGAACCCAAGGGCGTGGTGGTCAGCTATGAGAACTTCGCCGCCTTCTCCACTTGGTACAGCCCGATGATCCGCGACGGCATCGCCCATGGGTGCCATGTGAGCCATGCCTGTTTCTCTTTCGACATGGGCCTGCTGGACCTCTTCCCGGTACTGTGCGAGGGCCGAGCGCTGCTGATGCTGGATCACCGCCACAATATGCTGCCCAGGCAGAATGTCCGTTTGATGTCGCGCTACCCGCAATGCCCTGTCACCAGCTGGTTTTCCACGCCGAGCTTTGTTGATCTGATGTTGAAGGACCCGCTGTTCAGCCGCGAGCAATTCCCTGACCTCAAGCGCTTTTTCATGGCTGGCGAACGCGCCGCGCTGGGCCTGGTGACACAGCTGCAGGCGCGCTTTCCCGGTCTGGAGGTGATGCACGGCTATGGCCCTACCGAAACTACCGGCATGACCCACACGTTCGCCCTGGGCCAGCCGCCCGAGCACAATGCTGGCCTGCTGTCGCTCGGCAAGCCCTGCGGGCTGACCAAGGTCAGGATCGTCAACGCCGATGGCCTCAGCGTGGCGCCCGGCGAAATGGGCGAAGTGCGTTTGTACGGCCCGCAAGTCGCGCTGGGCTACCAGCCCGAGGACGACCCGCGCAACAACGCCTTCAACCATGACGCATTCGGACGCTACTACGCCACCGGCGACCGTGGCTTTGTGGATGACGATCAATCGCTGTTTATCCACGGTCGGGATGACAACCAATTGAAGCTGAATGGCAATCGTGTGGAGCTGGGCGAAATTGAAAGCAGTGTGTGTCGCTATGCACAGGTGATCCAGTGTTGTGCCGTGCCGATCAAGGAAGACGGCAAGGTCATCGATTTGCAGCTTTTTATACAACTGCAAGAGGACAGCGCACCTCACCGCGAAGCCCTGCGCCAATTCCTGGCGGAGCAACTGCCGGGCTACATGATCCCCAAGTCCATATTCTTTTGTCAGACCTTTCCCGTGACGTTGCATGGCAAGATCGATCGCCAGCAACTGGTGCGGGCGCACACAGCTGCGTCGGCCGTCGGCGGATAACGCGCTGCAAGCACATATAAAAAACTTTCCGCCATGAGCGCGAAAATGCTCGTCACTTTTGTAGACCGGCACCGCGCGGGTGTCGGCGTAAAACGTTTTCCTCAAGGATAAAGGGCGGCGCGATGCGTTTCAGTCATATCGGTTATGTGGTGCGCAACAGCGATGCAACGGCTGCTGCGGTTAAACCGTTTTTCCCGGTTGTCGTGCGATTCAGGGAGTACATGGCCGCGCAGAAAGTGTTCATCACACTGCTGGCTACCGCTGATGGAAACAGCCAGATCGAGCTGGTCGAACCGTCGCAGAACAACCGTCCGTTATGCGAGCTACTGGACAAATCCGGCAAGTCGTCACTGCCCTACCACATCTGCTTTGAGGTCCATGACTTTGACGGGCAGCTTCGGACCATGAAGGCGTCCGGCTGGATCGTATTGACGCGGCCGTTCAACGCGTTTACCGAGCACCATCGCTCCAGTCACCTGTATCACGCTGATGCCGGGATTATCGAAATCATGTCGGGCCCGCTATGAATCAACTCTACGATGAGCTCTCCGCCCGGCCGCCCCATCCATTGGGCGCAGACGCCGAGGAGGTGGCCGAGCAATTGCGGCAGTTCGGCGATACGCGGCAGGTCCTGGGCCAGTGGTCGTTCGCTGCAACGCTGAATCAGCTCGGCTTGCCGCAACGCTACCTGAGCGCTTCAGGTCACCAGGCAGTCAGCCTGGCGGCGCGCTTTGAACTCTATGAACAACTGGGATTCGTTTCCCCCGCGCTCATCTTCAGCGCGCCGGGGCCCAGCATGGGGGCCTATGTGGTTGCAGGGCTGGGCAACGAACAGCAACAGGATGCCTTTTTCGGCCAGTTTCAACGGGCGTTGTGCTGGTCATGTTTTGCCATGACCGAGCCCACCCAGGGCAGTGATGCCGGTGCCATGCAAACCACCGCGACCGCAGTTGACGGTGGTTACCTGATCAATGGCAGCAAGATGTTCATCGGAAACGGCGTGGTCGCCGACACCGGCGTGATGTTTGCGCGCACCGCAGCGGGGCAATTGGGGATCAATGCGTTTGTGTTCAGCCCGCAAGACCCGGCCGTGACCCGCCATCGCCTGTCTCTCACCGGGCTTGACGGCACAAACCTGGCGCTGATGCAGTTCGACGATCTGTTTATTCCGAGCGCAGACTTGCTTGGTCAGCATTTGAAACCCACCCAGCGTTTTGCGCAGTCGGCAATGGCCACCTTCGATGCACTGCGTCCCTGCGTCGGCGGCCTGGCGCTGGGCGTGGCACGGCGCGCCTTGCACGAGTGGCACGCCTGTGTCACGCCGACACCGGCACAATTACCATGGCTGGCGGCGCTGAGACGTCGCTGGAGTACCGCTTACCATGATGCGTTGAGGGTCTGCCAGCGGGCAGACGCGCAGCAAACGCCGGAAAAAAGCCCAGGCATGGTCAAAACCGCGTGCGTCATCCTTGCCGATGAGATTGTCAGCCAGTTGATCCACGCGTTTCCCAAAGGCGCACAGCCGGTACCGACCGCCCTATGGCAGGCATTTCGCGATGTGAAATCCTTCGAATACACCGAGGGCACGCGACAGATCCACCGACTGAACCAAACTTTTTCACCCCCAAACCCCGGTCTGGATTGCCGATGAAAATCGCCCCTTTGTTGCAGGGTCAACTGAACATCGTCAGTGCCTGCGAACCCATTACGCTGGACAGCCGGCACTTTATTGCCGGCGCGCGGCAAGCTGCCCAGGCCAACTGGTATCAGCATTGGCCGCAGATCGACTGTGGCGAGCGCTTGCATGCCGGTGACGCGGTGCAACTGTGCCGCCGCATCGTCAGCGAACCTTATCCGACACAGTTGATGTATCACAGCATTCACCCGGCCGCGCGTGGCGCCACCCCATTGCTGCAAAGCCTGATCGCCCAGTGTCCGGGATTCATCGACACCTGGGGTATCAGCAGCGGGCCATTTGACTCGGAGTACGTCGGCACGCTGGCCAGCAGTCTGCTTGAACCCGGACAACGCCTGCTTTACCTGTATGACCCATTGCAACGCCTGTGCGCCGATGCCACGCCCCAACAGGCGACGCTGCACTACCTGTTGTTCTGCGCACAAGCCTAGGGGGCGCTATGGATACCCAGCTTGTTTCACTGATTCAGCGCCTGGCCAATCCGGCCGTGATGCCGATGCGGTCGGCCGAACTGCAGCAACTGGCCAGTATGAAAACCGAGGTTGTCTCCTGCGGCGCCTATCGCAGCCGGATACTGATCAACGATCACCACAACCGCCAGGCCAAGAGCGTCCTGTTACTCCACGGGTGGGGCGGCCATCCGCTGATGCTGTCTGCACTGCAACGCTTATTGCACACCGGCGGCTGCCAGGTGTACACGCCCTTTCTGCTCGGCCACGACCCCGCCGCACCTGCCAGTTGTGAGCTGCCCGCCCAATCTGCGCTATTGCTGGCGATGCAGGCCACCTACGGCCCGTTCGACAGCGTCGTTGCCCATTCGGCCGGCGGGATCATCACGGCGCTGGCCCACAGCCAGGGGTTTATCCTCAACCAGGTGGCGTTGCTCAATGCCCCGGCATCGCTGGCCAACCTGTTGCAACGTTACCTCGTACTGCATCGGGCGGCAGAACACTACCTGCCCTTGCTTGGCGCCTATTACCAACGCTGCTATCCCCGGTTTGCAGACTTGCAAACCTCAACCCCCTACGCGTTCAGCGAGGCACAAGTGCTCATCCTGCAGGGCCTGCGCGATCAGCGCATCAGCCCGGCCAACGCCAGGCAAATCCAGGCTCAATTGCCGGGCAGCCAACTGCACATGATCGAGGACACCGGGCACTTGGGCCTGCTTTCGCATCAACCGGCCCTGCAAGCGCTGGCCCGGTTTCTGTGCCCGAAACACGCCGACACTGCAAAAGAGTACACCCATGCTCGGGCACATTGAATCCATCACGCTCTACATTCCCGAGCAGCGCAAGTCACTGGCCGAAGTCGCCCACACCCTGGGGTTGAGCGCGCTGGATGTACGGATGTTTTCCAGGTTCTACGGCCTCGAGCGTTTCCCCCGTCAACCCGGTACGGTGGATGATCTGATACGCCCGCTGATCGAGCAGTTCGTCACCGCTCACCCCGACGTGGTCCCGCGCATCCGTCATGTAGCGCATGCGCATACCGTGCCCAGCCTGCGCCCGTTTCACGCCACCGGCAAAGCCTTGCTCAACGGCTGCGGATTTGCCGAAGACACCCAGTACAGCAGCCTTACGATGGGCCACTGCGCAACCTCGTTGTCCGCCGTGGATTACCTGTGCAGCCGCCTCAAGGACGGTGAATACGCCCTGATGCTGATCGGAGAAAAAGCCTTCCATCCAAAGGTCGAGCTGCTGGACGACACCACCATCATGGGCGAAGCCGGCTGCGCCGTGCTGCTCAGCCGGTGCGGGGATCGTGCCAGGATCATCGCGCGGTACAGCGAGCAGGCCGGCGAATTCAGCCAGCACAAGGGCAACGAGGCACGCACCAACCCGGCCTTCGCCGAGGCCTATTTCGCGTTTGTCAGCCACGCGATGCGCAACGCCGCGCAGCAGTTGGGCTGCACGCTTGACGCCCTGGACTGGATCGCCCCGCACAATGTCAACCTGTCCTCCTGGCAAAAAGTGGCCGACGCATTGCAGATTCCTCGCAGCCGGATTTTCCTGGGCAACGTGCCCCGCTTCGGACACTGCTTCGGCGCGGACCCTTACCTCAACCTGGCGGCGCTTATCCGTGGGCAACAGCTTCGACGCGGCGCCAAAGTGATGCTGGCCGGCGTGGGAATGGGAGCCACCTTTTCCTCGCTGTTGCTGGAGTTGCCTGCGGGCAATGAAATCCCGGTGTTTTGCAACCTCAAGCAATACCCGGATCTTGGGCCACACTAAGTTAACGCTCAGTTCTTTCTCTACGCGAATGCACATTTATGAGCGATATCACCCGCCGCTATCCGCAACTCTATGCGCTGTCGGAACGTCTTCTTGCTGCCGGACAGCTCGCGGAAACCGACCTTGATCGGGCAGTTGCCCATCTGGACCACCCGGACCTCAGAAGCGTGGCCTGCATCGGCATACCCTCACGGTTCAACTTTTGGGAGACCCCGGCATTTTGCGCCGTGAGTTATGCGCAGCACCTGCAAATCATCGAATACCTGAGCCGCACGGATGCCAGCGCCATGATGCTGATGCCGGGCGCCTCGCTCACGACGCGTGCAATCCTGACCCTGGGTGACGAACAACAGCAGGCACGTTTTTTCGCCTGCTTCGCCGAACGCCCGGCGTGGACCTTCTTCGCCGTCACCGAACCCCACGCAGGTTCAGATGCGGGTGCCGCCAGTACCGAGCTCACGCACCATGAGAACGGCTGGCGACTCAACGGCACCAAAACGCTGATCGGTGGGGCGATTCGGGCCAGTGCAGGCCTGGTGTTCGCGCGCTACCGACAAAGTCAGAGGCTCGTGATGATATTCCCTGATCAATCCGGACCTACCTTACAGCGTGAGCCACTGGACACCCTCGGTCTGGTAGGTGCCGGATTGACGCGTCTGACATTCAAGGAACACCGGGTAGCGCAGGAAGACATTCTGGGGCACGAGCGCCGTGAACTCCTGCAAGGGCTCAATGCCCTGAGCCTGGTATTCGAACGTCATCGACCCATGGTGGCGGCCATGGCCCTGGGCACCACCTTCGGCTTGCTCACCGCACTGGATACCCGTCCGATGTCGGCTGCGGTGAAACGCTGGTCCGCCCGGCAGTGGCGCACCTATCGCGCGGTCTATCAACAAATGCTGAGCGTCGCGCAGGGCTATAGCGCGGGCCAGCATCAGCATGCCCTCACCAGCCAGCTCAAGCGCAATGCCACGCGCCTTGTCGAGGAGACCGCCTGCCATCTGCCCCACTGGCTGGACCGCGACAACTGGCTGGAGGATGGCCAACTGCGCAAGCGCTACCGCGACAGTTTTGCGTTTGAATACATGGAGGGTACCAGCACCGTGCATCTGCTCAACAGTTGGCGCCCACCCGTCGCTCAGGGGGTAAACCTGTGACGCTCTGCCTCGACCCTGCCGATATTGTGTTCCAGTCGTTTCATCAAACAGAAACGGCCATGCCCGCAGACGATCCGGACATCCCTCACTGGCGCTCGTACGCACAGCATTTTTTCCGCGCCAACGGTCAGACGCTCAGCCCGCAGGATGACCAGGTGCAAGCGTGGGTCACCAGCCCGGGACGCGCGTCCTTCAGCGACATGATCACCGTGCTGCTGCCCCGGCTCGCCACGGTAATCGATCCGGCCCGGGTGAAAACCGTGCTGATGGCGCACTGGACGCCAGACCTGCATATGGGCAGTTCGGTGGTCAACGCCGCCATCCATCAATTGGGTCTTCACGCCTGCCTGGCACTGGCCATCAGTGACCGTGGACCGGACGCCGGCCTGTTCGCACTCGACGGCCTCAACGATTGCCTAGCCGGTAAAGACGAGGACGGCCTGTTGCTGATTGCCGAGCAGAAAAGCCTGATGTACGCATCCCCACTGATGACGGCGCTGCAACCGCAAAACAACGCCTGCGTCTGTCTGTTGAACAAGCAGCAACGCGGCCTGCGCTACCGCGGATTCAGGCGCACAACGCTTGCACAGTGGTCCGCGCAGTGGCTGTCGCACGCCATCGAGCAGCTGGGGCTGGCCAATGAGCGCGTGACCCTGATCGGCCCCGCCCATCTGCTGGAGGCCGCGCATGCGGGCGCTCACTCCTTTGCCGTCAATCCCCACTTGCTGTGCGCGGCGCCGTTCGTGGCACTGCGCACCCTGTGGCAGCCACAACGTGACTACCTGCTGATCAGCGACACCGATAACGGGATCAGCCTGTGCGGCCTCGCAGCCGAGGAGGGACCGCGATGAACATCGCTTCACTTGCAACCTACATTCCACCCACCCGCGTGCACCTGGACGAGGTGATTGCTCATCGCGGCGGTCAGCCATCGGAAGCGCGTACGTTCAGCCAACTGTTCGGCATGCGGCAAGCGGCTACGCTGGCGGATGAAGAAAGCGCCGAAGGCTGTTTCCATGCTCTGTTGCAGCAACTGGGCGAGAGCCTGGAGGAAGGCGAGGAGATTGACGCCGTCATCCTGGTACAGGGGCTGCCGTCGCCGTCTGCGCGCCAGAGCGTCAACCTGGCCTCCCTGCGCCAACGCTCAAGCTTCATTGATGCGCAAGCGCCGCTGCTGACCCTCAACCAGCAAAATTGTGCCACCGTGTTCTGGGGGCTGCGCCTGGCCGAACGCTTGCT
>NZ_JASLAW010000056.1 GCF_030147005.1 Pseudomonas sp. | reverse complement strand
TTGCTCCCGTTGGGGCGCGAAGCGGCCCCAAAAATGGGACTGCTACGCAGTCCAGCGGGAGCAAGCTCCCTCGCCACAGGGACCGGTTCTGTCTTAACTGACTGGCATTAGGGCAAGCCCGCTCCCACATTGGCTTTGCGTCGCGTGGCGATTGGCTTACTTGCCGCCGGTAATCTGCTTCACCAACGCAGCATGGCCCTTCACATCGTCCGCCCGGGAAATTGCCTGGATCACCAACAGGTGATTGCCGGAACCGCCGAGGAACGTGGAGTTCAAGGTCTTGCCACCGCCCTGGGTGGCGGTGCTGTCGACCTGGCGCAGGCCAAGGCCCTTGAAGGTCAGTTTTTTCTCGTTGAGTTTCTTGAAGTCGGGCAGGGCGGCGCTCTGGTTCTTGACGAAGTCGTTCACCGCGCCATCGAGGAATTTCGCATCGTTATCCTGGATCGTTACCCCGTCGTTGCGCACGGTTTCGGCGACGATCACCACACTTTTTGTGGTTGCGTTGGCGTACAGCGTTCCTTGGGTGTCGGCGGTGCCGTCTTCAGCCTTGCCGGAAGGCAGGGCATCGGCGATGTAAGCCTTGGGCAAGCTGAAGGTGAACTTGCCACCCAACGTGGAGAGGGTTTGCGTGGCCGGTTTGGCGGCGGCGAACACGCCGCTGGCGGTAAGCGCGAGGGCCAGCAGCACTGCGGTCTTGGTGAACGTGGCCATGAAGCGCTCCAGGGATGAACGAAATTGCGGCGTATTCTGTCAGAAAATTCGCAAGATCGTTCATCTGCAGCCTCACACCTTGTCGGACTCTTCCTGAAGCCGATCCATCTCGAACAAGCGCGCCAGTTCCGTACGGGCTTCCTGGGCCGACTGCATGACTTTGGCCGCATCGTCGTACACCGAATGCTGGGCGGCGAGGACCTGCTGGTCATGGGTCTTGAAACGGTCGATGCGGGCATCGGCCTGAGCCTGGCTCAAACCGAGGCCGACCAGGGTGCGACGGCTCATTTCCAGGCTGGAATAAAAGGTTTCACGCACCGGGGAGGCGTCCAGGTCCACCAGGCGGTGTACGTGCTGGCGGTTACGCGCACGGGCGATGATTTTCATGTGCGGGTAGCGGTTGCGCACCAGTTCGGCGGTCTTGATGTTGATCTCCGGGTCATCCATGGCGATCACGAAGAATTCCGCCTGGTCGACCTTGGCCGCGTGAAGGATTTCCGGGCGTTGCGGGTCACCGTAAAACACCGGCATGCCGCCGAAGCTGCGGGTCAGCTCGATGGTTTCCACCGAGGTGTCGAGGGCGATGAACGAGATGTTCTGCGCGCGCAGGATCCGCGCGACGATCTGGCCCATCCGGCCCATGCCGGCGATGACCACACGCGGTGCGTCGCCTTCGATGGCGCGGTATTCCTCGGGCACGTCCACCGTCTTGCTCCTGGGTTTGAACAGCTTCGGGCACACCAACAGCAGCAGCGGTGTCACGGCCATGGACAGGGTGATGGTGAGCACCAGCACGTCGTAGAGATGCGGTTCGAACAGGCCCTGGTCGCGGCCGATTTTGAAGACCACGAAGGCAAACTCGCCCCCCGCCGCCAATACCACGCCCAGGCGCAGGGCGCTTTCACGATTGAGGTCGCCGGCCATGCGACCCACGACGTACAACAGCGGCAGTTTCAAACCGATCAACAGCAACGTCAGCCCGATCACCACCAGCGGTGTGCTGAGCAGCAGGCTGAGGTTGGCGCCCATGCCCACGCTGATAAAAAACAGCCCCAGCAGCAGGCCCTTGAACGGTTCGATCTGGGATTCCAGTTCGTGACGGTATTCCGAGTCCGCCAGCAGCAGCCCGGCGAGGAAAGCGCCGAGGGCCATGGACACGCCCGCCAGTTCCATCAGCCAAGCGGTGCCGATCACCACCAGCAGCGCGGTGGCGGTGGACACTTCGCGCAGGCCGGTCTTGGCGACGATCCGAAACACCGGACGCAACAGGTAGCGCCCGCCGATGATCACCACGGCAATGCTGGCAAGGATCTGCAAGACGTGCTGCACGCCCTGGGCTTCAGTGGTCGGATGATCGCTGCCGGCCAGCAACGGCACCATGGCGATCAACGGGATTGCGGCGATGTCCTGGAATAACAGGATCGCAAAGGCCAGGCGCCCATGGGGCTGGTTGAGTTCTTTGCGCTCGGCCAGGCTTTGCAGGCCAAACGCGGTGGAGGACAACGCCAGGCCCAGGCCCAGCACGATCGCGCTGTTCCATGACTGGCCAAACAGCCACAGCGCCATCACGCCGATGACCAGCCCGGTGAGCAGCACCTGGGCCAGGCCGACACCGAACACCGCCTTGCGCATCAGCCACAACCGTTTGGGCGACAGTTCCAGGCCGATGATGAACAGCAACAGCACCACGCCCAGTTCAGAGAACTGCGCCACGCTTTGCGGGTTGCCGATCAGGCCCAACACCGAGGGGCCGATGATCACGCCGGCGAACAGATAGCCCAGCACCGCGCCCAGTTGCAGGCGCTTGGCCAGCGGCACGGCCAGCACAACGGCGAACAGGAACACCACGGCTGCTTGTAACAGGTTGCCTTCATGGGGCATTGAAAACTCCATTGTTTGCTTGGATCGACTGCTGACGCCTTCAAGGGCGAGGCCGCTATTAGAGCGCGTTTTCATCCCCGCACACTTGTATTTTTGATGCGAAGGTCAATGGATGTTGGCAGTTCTCCCGCGCGCGTGGCGCGTTGGCGACGCGGTTTTGCGAGCAGCAGGGCAACTTCGCCGGCGAACACCCCGGGAGGCGATGCCTACTGTTTTCATCTCGGCTTGATTGGCTCTTTGTTACCATGGCCGTCCTTCGTCACCAGGAGTCACCGCCCCATGCAGCACCAGTGGGATGAAATGCACCGCACCCGCAAGCCTACGTTCGTCCTGTGCGGCGAGCCTCAGGGGGACGTGCTCAATCTCTATGTTCACGGTTATTCGGCGTTTTTCAGCCAGCAGCAATTGGCTGGCTTCAAGGCACAACTGGCCGGCATTGAAGGCTCGACCAACCTGATGCTGTTCTGGCCGGCCGGGCACTTCCTGGAAAACCTGTTTGCACCGTTCAAGGACGTGATCGCCTCGATGCTCGGCGGAGGTGGCCTGGGCGCGGCGACGGTGGGTGTGGGCAAGGCGATCGCTTACTTTCTCGACCATTACAAAAGTGTCGAGGCGCGTGTCGATGAAGTGGCCAAGACCTTGTTGCCTGAGCTGGCAAAGTACCTGCATGCCGAATCGCTCCAGGTGCGGCAAATCAATCTGATCGGCCACTCCCTTGGCGCTCGCATCCTGGTCAAGAGCGTGCTGGCCAGCCCCGATGTCGCCCACGAACTGCCGTTGAATAATTTATTGCTGATGGGCGGGGCAATCTGTACGTCGAGCCCTTGGGAAGCAGTGTCGGCGCCGTTCAAGGGACGGGTGATCAACTGCCACTCCAGTAAGGACTGGGCGCTGGCGATGAAGCCCGATACCGAGCGTTGCATCGGCCGCTATGCCATTGCGGTGACCCCGGCACTGAAGGCCAAGGTCACCAATGTTCACCTGGCCAGCTTCGATCATGCCGCTTACTGGCCGCAGTTGAAGAAGGTGGTGCAGTACACCGACCTGTTGCAGGAACGCCGCGGCCTGATCCGCGCCGACCTGCGCAGCAGTGAGGTGCGCTTCGCCGAAGAAGACGTGGATTTGTTGCCGATGCTGGTGCAGGCGCGGCCGGATGAGTTGAAGTTTCTCGCCGAGCTGATGGCGCAAAAGCGCAGTGCCTCAATTGATGCCGATGTACGCGAACCGCTCAAGCTGGCCATCGAGTTGCAGCGCATGGGCGGCGACAGTTTTATGAACCTGGCCCGTGGCCACGGCGTGGCCTATCGGCAGATCGCCGAAGCGGTGGCGCAACGCTTGGGCATTAAGTTCGACGGTGCAATTGCCAGCGTTGCCCTGGCGGATATCGAAGGGCAGGTCGCGGAAAAACTGATCGAGCAATACCAGGACAAACTCAGCGGTGCCGACCGACAGGCGTTCGACGCCGAACTCAAGGCCGCGATGCAAAAAGAGCAGGGCGTGTTCAGCCGGTTCGACGTGGGCCGCTCGGCCGCCACCGCCTTGAGCGGTACGGCATTGGCGGGGCTTACCGGCTTTATTGTGCGGCGCGGCGCCGCCACGGCGATTCCGGTGGTGGGCCAGGCGTTGGCGGCGGCGATGTTGCTGGTCAGCGGCGTACGGGCGTTTTCCGGGCCGGCTTATTCGATCACTCCTCTGGCGGTGCTGGTGGTCGGCGTGATTCGCCGGCGCCTGGAACGGGAGGCGCTGAACCAGGAGTTGGACCTGGTGGTGCAAGTGGTTGAGGCATTTGACCTGCCTCGGGAGACGGTGATGCGCACGGTCGCGTCCGACTGCTAAGCTGCCGCCCTGACTTGTGTGTTTGCCTGGGATACCGCGTGAAATTCAGCCTGCCGAAAATTGCTACCGCCCCCTTCTGCCCGCCGGAAGTGGCCGGCTCCGTTGCCGTTGACCCCAAGGCGTCGTTTTTCAAGCGCGTGCTGATGTTCGCCGGCCCCGGCCTGTTGATCTCCATCGGCTACATGGACCCCGGCAACTGGGCGACCGCCATCGAAGCCGGGTCGCGCTACGGCTACAGCCTGTTATTTGTGGTGTTGCTGGCCAGCCTGGCGGGGATGGCGGTGCAGTGCCTGTGCTCGCGGCTGGGTATCGCCACCGGTAAAGACCTGGCCCAACTGTGCCGCGAGCGCTACAGCAAGCGCTCGGCGCGCACCCAGTGGGCGTTGGCGGAGATTTCCATCATCGCCACCGACCTTGCCGAAGTGCTTGGCTGCGCCCTGGCGTTTCACCTGCTGCTCGGTGTTTCGCTGACCACCGGCATCGTCATCACCGCCTTCGACACGCTGTTGATCCTGGCCCTGCAGAACCGTGGCTTCCGCCGGCTGGAAGCAATCATGCTGGCGCTGGTCGCGACCATCGGCGTGTGCTTTTTTATCGAACTGGTGCTGATCAAACCCTACTGGCCGGACGTGCTCAGTGGTTTCACCCCGTCCCTGTCGGCCATCAGCGACGCCGCGCCGCTGTACCTGGCCATCGGCATTCTCGGGGCGACCGTGATGCCGCATAACCTTTACCTGCACACCTCCATCGTGCAAACCCGCATGATCGGCAAAGACCTTGCCAGCAAACAGGACGCGGTCAAGCTTGCGCGCATCGACACCATTGGCTCCCTGGCCCTGGCCCTGATGGTCAACGCGGCCATTCTGGTGCTGGCCGCCGCGGCGTTCTACAAGACGGGCCATACCGACGTGGTGGAGATCCAGGACGCCTATCATCTGCTCGACCCGCTGGTGGGCGGCGCTTTCGCCAGCATCCTGTTCGGCATCGCTTTGCTGGCTTCGGGCCAAAGTTCGACCTTTACCGGCACGATCGCCGGCCAAGTGATCATGGAGGGTTACCTCAACCTGCGCATACCGTGCTGGCAGCGCCGCCTGATCACCCGTGGTCTGGCGCTGATCCCGGCGTTTCTCGGTGTCTGGCTGATGGGTGACGACGCCATCGGCAAGCTGCTGATTCTCAGCCAGGTGGTCCTGAGCCTGCAGTTGCCCTTCGCGTTATACCCGCTGATCCGCATGACCGGCGACAAGCAACTGATGGGCCCGTTCGTTAACCGCCTGCCCACGCGGATGCTGGCGTGGTTTTTGTTTGCGGTGATCAGTGGGGCGAATGCGTGGTTGATTGGGCAGTGGGTGTTCTGACTCACCGATCCCAATACGGCACCTGCCCGAAACACTCCACGAAGTAATCAATCACCGTCCGCACCTTCAGCGACAGCCTCCGGCTGCCCGGCCACAACGCCGCGATCTGTTGAGGCTCCAGGGTGGTTGCCACCTCGTATTCGGTCAGCACCGCCTGCAAGGTGCCGGCGCGCAGGCTTTCGCCGATCAGCCAGGAAGGAAACACCACCAGCCCCAGGCCCTGTTCGGCGGCGTGGGTCAGGGTGTCGGCATGGTTGCCGGTGATCGGGCCTTTGACGCTGTAGGCGCTCCAGTCGCCCTGGTCGCGGCGCAAGAACCAGCGTTCCTGGCCTTTAACGCCCTTGTAGGCCAGGCATTGGTGGTTGATCAGTTCGTCGGGATGACGCGGCGTGCCGTGCCGCGCCAGGTAGGCGGGGCTGGCGGCGAGGCGAAAGCGTTGCGGCGCGAAGATCCGCGCCTGCATGCTGGAATCATTGAGCACCCCGATACGAAACAGCAGGTCGGTACCGTCCTGCAGCGGGTCGACGAAAGTGTCGGTTTGCTGGATATCCAGTTGCAGCTTCGGATAGCGCCGGCAAAACTCCCCCAGCCACGGCGAAAGATGACGCTGGCCGAACACCATTGGCGCATTGATGCGCACCAGTCCGCTGGGTTCGCTGTCCTGTTCCTGCAGGGCCTGGCTCGCTGTCTCCAATTGCTCCAGCATCAGCCGCGCGTGCCGCCCGAGCAGGCGTCCGGCTTCGGTGGGGCTCACGGCGCGGGTGTGGCGGTACAGCAACTGCTGGCCGAGGGCTTGCTCCATAAGCTGGATCTGCCGAGAGATGGACGAGGGCGCCAGGCCTTCGCGGCGTGCCACTTCAGAAAAGCTGCCATGGTCCAGCACCGCGACGAACAGGCGCAGCGCCTTGAAACTCAGCTCATTCAAACCCTGCATTGTGGCTCCAGGCTGTGCGTTTTGCGCAAAGGTGTTATCGGCATGCTGCCATTTATCGCACAGCTCGACCACCGGATAATGCGCGCACGTTTTCTTGAAGCACAGGTGATGTATGCAGGCACGTTCTATCGAGGGTTCGGCGCAGGCCAGGCCGAAGCGAAATATTCTTCGGTTGCTGTTGCTGCCGTTGGTCATCCTGGCTGGCATGGGCCTGTCGGTGGAAGCCGGTTTGCTTGGGCCACTGGGCGTGCAGGTCGGGCATTTGTGGGCGACGTTGAGCATCTTCGGCGTCGGCTCGGCGATCCTGTTTTTGCTGTTGCTGTTCAGCGGCCCGCAAAAGGGGCCTGCGTTCACAGAGCTGCCGCGCTGGCAGTTGATCGGTGGTTTCCTGGGGCCGATGTACGTGGTGGTGCTGACCCTGGCCACGCCCCATATCGGTGTGGCCATGACGATGATTGCGATCCTGTCCGGGCAGGTGGGCAAGAGTGTGTTGATCGACCATTTCGGTTGGTTCGGCACGGCGCGCAAGCGGGTCAATGTGGAGCGCTGGATAGCCCTGGCGTTGATTGTGGCGGCACTTGTTCTGATTGCACGAGGGTAAGGCGATGAATCTGATTCTGTTGTTGGTCGTGGTGGTCGCCGCGGGTGCGGTATTGAGTGTGCAGGCCGCCATCAACGGCCGCCTGGGCCAGACCGTCGGGGTGTTGCGCAGCAGCCTGCTGACCTTTGCCGTGGGTGCGCTCACCACCGCGCTGTTGATATTTTTCTTCGAGCCTGCCCAGGCTGTCAGTTTGCTGGACGTGCCGAAGTGGCAACTGACCGGCGCGTTGTTCGGCGTGGTGTACATGATGGTGATGGTGGGCGCGGTGCCGGTGGTGGGCACGGCGGTGGCCACGGTGGCGGTGATCGTGGGGCAATTGGGCATGGGCATGCTGATCGACAACTTCGGTTGGCTGGGCAACCCGGCGATCGAACTGTCCGGCAGCCGGATCGTGGCGATGCTGTGCCTGGCCCTGGCCTTGGTGTTCATGTATCGCAGCAATACGCGCCAGGCCGACTGACGGCGCGGATCGTGGCGATGCTGTGCCTGGCCCTGGCCCTGGTGTTCATGTATCGCAGCAGTACGCGCCAGGCCGACTGACGGCGCTGAACCTTGGCGCCGCGCCTGGAGTCACTGCTTAAGGTGTGGCGTTCGCCGCACCGTGACGACCATGAAGAAGGAGTCTGACCATGCCGGATCAAACCTGTGCTTGCCCACACTGCAAATGCGTACTGGGCGTCGACGCGGTAATGAAGGACGGTAAAGGCTATTGCTGCCAGGGCTGCGCCGAGCATCATGCGCATGGCGAGCCTTGCGCGGCGACGACCGGTTGCGAATGCGCCAAATCGTCTGCCAATGCCTGAAGTGATTTGGGTGTTCTTCCTGCGTTAGCAATGTGAGAGGGGCGGTGGGCCCCTCCCGGATTTTTGATTTTGCATCAAGCCTCAGGAACGCCTTTCTCCCAAGCCGACCAGTTTTGCAAAATTGCCTGTACCAGCGGATTTCCCGTGCGGTACAGGTTCTCCAAGGCCGGTACGAAACCGCCCTGATCGGCGTACTTGAGCAGGTTGTCCACTTCGCTGTAGCCCGGATACGGGCGGTCAAAGTCGGAGCCTGCGCGCACCACCGCCAGGCGCTGGATATCCACCAACCCTTCGCGGCTGGCGCGTAGCAAGGCTTCGTAGGTGGAGTTGTCTTCCTGCTGGGTGGTGCAGTATTCGCCTTTGTTGTCCGTGAGCAGTTTGGTCCACACCTCGGCGCGTTCGCTCAGGCGGGTGCCGGAGAACCAAGTGTTGCCCGCCAGGGTGTCGCAGCGTGTGACCTGGGGCGGCTGATTGGCCGGGGCGGCGGGGTAGTGCTTGCGCCAGGCGGCGGATTCCTTGCTTTCGGTCAGTTCCACCTTGTGCGACAAGGCAAACGCTTTGGCTTGCAGCTTGGGGTTGAGTTCGAACACTTCGGTCTTGTAGTCCAGCGGCGGTTTTTCATTGGGCCCCTTGGTGTTGATACCTATATAACCGGTCGGCCAATCCTTGGGTGCGTCCCTTGAATCCAACTCCCACTGCGTACCGAACTCCACCAGGTAATGCGCCCACGCGGCCGTGCCGATAGTGCCGTGCTTGGGGCTGATACCGGCAATCCCGGCGATCAGGAAATAACTCTGGCGCAGGTCGAATTTGGGCGACAAGGCCAGTGCCAGGGTGGAGGCGGCGGCGTTGGTCTGGCCCATGCCGGTCACCAGCAGGCACACATCCTGGGTGTTACAGCGAATCGCCGGGTACTCGGCGGACAAGCCCGGCACGCGTACTTCCTGGGTGAGTGCCAGGCGATCGATCCAGGTTTGCGCCTCGGGGGCGAACATGGTGATCAGCATCACTTTGGGTTTGATCGGCGCCGCGCTGTCCGCCAGCACCACATGGGGCAGCAGGGCCAAACCGACGGCCATCGAAAGACGGGTAAACCTATTCATCTGCAGCTCCTTGATCAGAATTGATAGCCCACGCCGGCGTAGTAACCCCAGCCGTCGGAACGGGCGCGGAAGTTGCCTTCGCCGAAATTCAACTCGCTGCCATCCTCCCAGTTGCCGCCGTTATGAAAGTAACGGCCGACCAGGGTGAACCGCAGGTGGGTGAACGAGTACAGCAATACGTTGGTCGCCACCAGGGAATTGGCGGTGCGCGCCGGGTTGTCCTTGTGCAGGTCCGAGCCGAAATCATAGTTGGTGAAGCCGATGTAGGTCAGCGAGGCACCATTGTCGAATGTGCCGATGGGCACGATGTATTTCATCTGCGCGCGGTAGCCGTCCCAGGAATATTCATTGCTGGCGCCATAATTTTCCCACTGGTAGCGCCCGTAGAAGTTGGCCGACAGGTTGACCCGCGAGTGCGTGTCGATATCGGTGCCAAGGCCGCTGTACAGGGTGTTGGCGCGATTGTCTGTGTTGCTGCCGTGGTCGTAGATCCAGTCGAACGCCACATACCATTCCTTGAACGGCCCTATCGCCAGGCTGCGGCCGGCGAGGTAGTCGATGGAGATGCGTGGCTCATGCTCCATGAACACGGGCGAGCCATGGTCCCACACGCCTTTGTCATTACTGTTACCGATGCCGAGGACCTTTGGCACATCGATGTAGCCGTACAGCTCGAACGGCCCCTTGCGGCCGAAATACTCGTATTCCAGGTAAACGTCGTCCTGTGGCTTGGGGCCGAAGCTGATGTCCTTGCTGCCGATCAGGGTCAGGTCCTGGTTGAACCACTCCGACAGGTAAACGCCTTTTTTCGCCGGCGGGCTGGCCTCAGGGCTGAGGGTTTCGCCCTGTGCTGAGTCATCCGCAGGGTTGTCCTGCGCCAAAATGGGTGCACTGAGTACTCCCGTAACGGCGGCCAGTAGCAAGGAAACACCAAAGCAAGCGCGAGGCGTTGAGGTGGAGTGCATTGAAAATCCCTATTCGTACGCGGTTTGAACCCGATTCCTCGGGTGGAGTGAACTTGGCTGCCCAGTTCGTTCCGCAAACGTTTGCACAGGCTGTACCAACTTTTCCCAATGGTCTGAATCGACTGGAAAAAGGCTGAAATAGTGGTCTTTTTGATCAGAAATGACTGGGTGTCATTTATTCAGGGTGGCTGAGGATGTGCAGGCCGGCACCGCGCCGATATTCACTCGGCGTCTGATTCATCTCGATCCGAAAGTGCCGGTTGAAATTGGAAAGGTTGGCATAGCCCACTTCAAAGCAGATGGCCGCCACCGACATATCGCTTTGCAGCAATAACCGGCAGGCGCGTTGCACACGGAATTTGCGCATCAGCTCGATAAAGCCATGGCCGGTATTGCGTTTGAAAAACCGCGAGAAGCCCGGTTCGCTCATTTCCAATTGCCGCGCGATGTCCGACAGGCGCACGTCGCCGCTCAGTTCCCGCATCAGATAGTCGAAGGCCTTATTGATGCGTTCGGCGCTGCGAGGGTCCAGGGTTGGCGCGTAGCGCGGGCTGGCCAGGACCTTGATCTGCCGGGGCGGGGCGTTCTGGAGGGTGTCGAGCAGTTGCAGGAACAGGATCAGCCGTTGCAGGCCCTGGGCGCTGCCGATGGCCTCCATCAGCCGAGCCGCATGCGCCGCTGTTTCGCCAATGAACTCAAGCCCGCGTCGCGCCTGTTCAAACAGCGGCTGTAAATCGCCGAGTTCCGGAAGGGCCTTGCGCAGGGCGAGGAGGGCGGCGCCGTCGAATTGCAGCACCACGTCGCGGCCGGTCTGGTAATCGCCGGGTGCCAGGTCGCCGATCCAGTCGTGGGGCAGGTCGGGACCGATCAGGGCGACATGCCCGGCACCGAATGCGCCGATATAGTCGCCCGCCACCAGCTTGCCGCTGCCGTGGCGGATCAGATGGATTTCGAACTCGGGATGATGGTTCCAGCGCGCCAGCTCCATCGGGTAGTCGTGTTCGAACCAGCGAAAGCAGTGCTGCGGTTCGGGCAGGATCACTTCAAGTTCGGCGGGGCGATGCTCGAACAGCGCGGTGCGGATGGGCATGCTGCTGCCTCGTGGGCGTTGGATAACCGCCAAAATACCCGCCTCGGCAGGCACGGCGCTACCCCCTTGGTCGCACGGCGCTGATACTTTTTTGATCCTGAAGCACCGGTTAAAAAAGTATTGGTCGAGCATCCGCCACGGGTTTGTGAGAAGCCGGCCCAAGCTGCTGTAATCGGCGCTCAACAACAAAAACAAACGGTGGACACCGCCATGCTCTCAACCCGCAACGCCACGCTTGCCCCCGCACTGTTGCTGCTGTCCGGCCTGGCCATAGCCCTGCCCGGTCAGGCTGCCGACACCGTGACCATCGCCACGGTCAACAACAGCGACATGATCCGCATGCAGCGCCTGTCCAAGGTGTTCGAGGCGCAGCATCCGAACATCCGGCTCAACTGGGTGGTGCTCGAAGAAAACGTGCTGCGCCAGCGCCTCACCACCGATATCGCCACCCAGGGCGGCCAGTTCGACGTGCTGACCATCGGTACCTACGAAACCCCGTTGTGGGCCGCCAAGCACTGGCTGGAACCGCTGACCGAACTGCCGGCCGACTACGATGCCGAGGATATCTTCCCCTCTGTGCGCCAGGGCCTGTCGGTTAACGGCACGCTCTACGCCTTGCCGTTCTACGGCGAAAGCACCGTGACCTATTACCGTACCGACCTGTTCAAGCAAGCCGGCCTGAGCATGCCCGCGCAACCCACCTGGACCCAGCTCGGCGAGTTTGCCGCCAAGCTGACGCAGAAAGACAAAGACCAATACGGCCTGTGCCTGCGCGGCAAGGCGGGGTGGGGCGAGAACATTGCGCTGCTGAGCACCATGGCCAATGCGTTCGGCGCACGCTGGTTCGATGAGCAGTGGAAGCCCGAACTGACCAGCCCTGAATGGACAGCCGCAGCCAATTTCTACGTCAACAGCCTCAAGCAATACGGCCCGCCGGGTGCGTCCAGCAATGGCTTCAACGAAACCCTGGCGTTGTTCAACAGCGGAAAGTGTGCGATCTGGGTCGACGCCAGCGTCGCCGGCTCCTTCACCACCGACACCAGCCAGAGCAAGGTCGCCGACCGCGTAGGCTTCGTCGCGGCTCCTACGGAGGTCACCGATAAGGGCTCTTCCTGGCTCTACGCCTGGTCGCTGGCCATCCCGGCCACCTCCAAACACAAAGACGCCGCCAAGGCCTTTATCAGTTGGGCGACGTCCAAGGACTATATCCAGCTGGTCGCCGATAAAGAGGGCATCACCAACGTACCGCCAGGCACGCGGCAATCCACTTACAGTCAGGCGTACTTGAAAGCGGCGCCGTTTGCCCAGGTCACCCTGCAAATGATGAAGCACGCAGACCCGGCGCACCCCTCGGCCAAACCGGTGCCGTACGTGGGCATCCAATACGTGACGATTCCCGAGTTCCAGGCCATCGGCACCTCCGTCGGCAAGCTGTTTTCAGCGGCGCTCACCGGTGGCATGTCGGTCGACCAGGCGCTGCAGCAGGCGCAGTCCACCACTGAGCGCGAGATGAAACGTGCCGGTTATCCAAAGTAATTCCACAGGACACCGCGATGAAACGACTTGAAGGGAAGAGCGCGCTGATCACCGGATCGGCGCGAGGGATTGGCCGTGCGTTTGCCCAGGCCTATATCCGGGAAGGCGCCACTGTCGCCATTGCCGATATCAACCTGCAGCGCGCCGAGCAGACCGCTGGCGAACTGGGCCCCCAGGCTTACGCGGTGGCGATGGACGTCACCGACCAAGCCTCCATTGACGCCGCCATGGCCGCCGTGGTCGCCCACGCCGGCAAGCTGGATATTCTGATCAATAACGCGGCACTGTTCGACCTGGCGCCCATCGTCGAGATCACCCGTGACAGCTATGAACGGCTGTTTTCGATCAACGTCGCCGGTACGCTGTTTACCTTGCAGGCGGCCGCGCGGCAGATGATTGAGCAGGGCCACGGCGGCAAGATCATCAACATGGCCAGCCAGGCCGGACGGCGCGGCGAGGCGCTGGTGGCGGTGTATTGCGCGACCAAGGCGGCGGTGATCAGCCTCACGCAATCGGCGGGGTTGAACCTGATCAAGCAGGGCATCAACGTCAATGCCATCGCCCCGGGCGTGGTGGACGGTGAGCACTGGGATGGGGTGGATGCGCTGTTCGCCAGGCACGAGGGCCTGGCGCCGGGCGAGAAAAAGAAGCGGGTAGGGGACGAGGTGCCTTATGGGCGGATGGGCACGGCTGAAGACCTGACCGGCATGGCGATCTTTTTGGCGTCGAAAGAGGCTGACTATGTCGTCGCACAAACCTACAACGTCGACGGCGGCAATTGGATGAACTAGAGACCGGCACCGCTCAAAAAGGTGGGAACCGGCAACCCGGCTCCCACCTTTTTTATTTGTTGTGCCCGCCGTCGGTCACTCGGCAAAACTGCGGTCGAAGAAGTAAATCTCCCCTGGCTTCAACATTTCCACCGTCGCCTGCGGCCTGCCGCCTTCACCCGGCTTCTTGCGCCCCGTCTCCCGCAAATACCCCGCCTCAGTCAGCTTCAACAAGCGCTGGCGAACACTGGTCTTGAGCACCGGCCGCGCCAGCACCAGAGAGAACATCGTGGTCGCTTGCGGCGCACTGAATTCAGTGCCCAGGAACATCAAGGGCAAGCTGCTGTACAGCGATTTGGACAACAGCCGTTCCTGCACCGCCGCAACGATCAGGTTGTGATCGAATGGCAGCTTGATACTGCCGTCCGCCACCGCGTTCAGCGAAAACCAGGCCTGATGGTCACCCAGCGTTACTTCGTGCGCCACAATCGCCAGGTAGTAAGTGGACGACGACCAACAGCGCGGGTCGCGAAACGCATCGCCTACCGTGCCAACCTGCTCGCACCAGGCCAGATCCAGGCCGACTTTGTCACTGGCGCGCAACCTTTCCACGGCATCGTTGAGGCTCAGATCTTGCACGCCGCCATTCACCACCACGCCCGGCAGCGCCCAGTGCCCGGCGAAGGGCTCGGCCTCGCGTTTGTTCAGCAGCAGCTTGAGTTCTCCCGAGGCGCGGCAGTAATACAGTGCGCACAGGTCGACGGTATGGAGGTAGGCGCTAAGTGGCATGTGAAGTCCTTCCGAACGGCAATGGGGCACAGTTTAACCAATCGAACGGCGATGTCATGTACTTGCTCAAGCAAAGAAAAATAAATGTTTCTTGCTATGAAAGTACATGACGTGTACTTTTGTTTCCAGGCCACCGGAGAATCACCATGACCCTTGCGAAAACTGCCATCGCTTCATTTGACGTCGACGCCCAGAAGAGCTTCACGCCACTGTGCCCCGACGAGTTGCCCGTCGCCGGTGGCGATTTGATCGGTGCCGAACTCAACTACATGGCCGGCCTTGCCGGGCATCGCATCGGCAGCAAGGACGCCCACACCCCGCACGCGCCCTGGGTGGTCGCGCAGCACAGCCAGATGCTGCAACCCACCGGCCTGGCTCACGCCGATGTCACGTGGGTCAGCCACTGCGTACCGGGCACCGAAGGCTTTACCTTGCTCGATGAATTGCCGACTCCCTATGACTACAACTACTTCGTCTGGAAAGGCGTCGAACCCGACCTGCACCCGTACGGTGCCTGCTACCACGACCTGCACGACAAGCTGTCGACCGGCGTCATCGAATACCTCAGGGCCCACGGCATTGTCCGCGTCATCGTCGGTGGCCTGGCGCTGGACTACTGTGTCAAAACCACCGCCTTGCAGCTGCTCAAGGCCGGGCTGCACGTGGTGTTGCACCTGCCGGCATGCCGCGCGATCACTGAGGAGGGCGGCGTACAGGCCGTCAATGAGTTGCTCAAGGCCGGTGCTGTGATCAGCAGTACCCGCGAAGAACTGGCCGCGATGGCCACGCGTTAAGGAGAACCACCATGGAAAGTGCCTACGACCACGACGCCCCGATAATCCAGGGCTTGCTCGACACCGATTACTACACCTTCACCATGATGCAAGCGGTGCTGCACCAGCATCCCAATGTGGACGTGGAGTACAACTTTATCGTCCGCTCCAGGGAAAAGCTCGGCCACCTGATCCCGCAGTTGCGCGCCGAGCTGGAGAAGCTTGCCGGCCTGCAGATGCGCGAAGGCGAGCTGCGCTTCCTGTTCAACCCGTGCTTTCGCGAATACCTCACGCCGGATTACGAGCGCTTCCTCGGGCTGTTTCGCTTCAACCTGCGCTATATGCACGTCAGTGAAGTGGACGGGCAATTGAACATCCGCGTGATCGGCCCGATGCTGCACTGCATCATGTTCGAGCAACCGGTACTGGCGCTGGTGAGCGAACTGCGCAACCGCGACAAGTACCCCGACGTGACCCTCGAAGACGTCACCCGCAAGCTCTACCAGAAGTTCGACTGGCTGGAGAAAAACCTCAGCCGCGATGAGCTTGCCGACCTGCGTGTCTCCGACTTCTCCACCCGCCGGCGCCTGTCATTCAAGGCCCAGCGCGAAGTGGTGGATATCATGCGCCGCGACTTCCCCGGTCAGTTCCTCGGCACCAGCAACGCGCACCTGGCCTACGAATTCGACTTGCCGCTGATCGGCACCATGGCCCACCAATGGCTGATGGTGCACCAGCAACTGGGGCGCCTGCGCGAAAGCCAGAACGCCGCGTTGGAAAACTGGGTGCGTGAATACCGCGGCCGCCTCGGAATGGCCCTGACCGATTGCATCAGCACCGATTTCTTCCTCAAGGATTTCGATCTGTACTTCGCCAAGCTCTACGACGGCCTGCGCCAGGACTCCGGTGACCCCATCGTATGGGCCGACAAGGTGCTGGCCAAATATAAGGAACTCGGCATCGACCCCATGACCAAAGACCTTATGTTCTCTGATGGCCTGAATTTCGAGAAATGCGTGCCGATCCTGCGGCACATCCGTGGCAAGGCCAGGTTTGGCTTCGGCATGGGCACCAGCCTGGCCTGCGATGTGGACGGCGTGGAGCCGTTGAGCATCGTGATGAAGCTGGTGCGGGTACACGGCGAGCCGGTGGTGAAATTCTCGGATGACCCGGTCAAGAACGTCTGCGAAGACCCGTCGTTTTTGCAGTACGCAGCACAGGTATTCAACGTTGGTAGCGTGGAGGCATGACATGCAAACTCAAGAACGGATTGCGCGTGAGCTGAACGTCGATCGCTCGCTGGTCAAAGGTGGCGAGCAGCAGGAAATTCAACGGCGCATTGATTTCATCAAGACCACCTTGCGCCATTCCGGCTGCAAGGCGCTGGTGCTGGGGATCAGCGGCGGCGTCGACTCGTTGGTCGCAGGCCGCCTGTGCCAACTGGCGGCGCAGCAACTGCGCGAAGAAGGATACGCCGCGCGCTTTGTCGCGATGCGCCTGCCCTATAAAACCCAGGGCGACGAACACGACGCCCAGGCTTCCCTGGACTTTATCCTGCCGGACCATATCGACACCCTCGACATCGCCGCCAGTGTCGACGGCCTGATGGCCAGCCTGGCCGCCGCCGAAGCCAGCGCCGAGCAAGTCGACTTCATCAAGGGCAACGTCAAGGCCCGCTCGCGCATGATCGCGCAATACGCGGTCGCCAACCTGCACAATGGCCTGGTGGTCGGCACCGACCAGGCGGCCGAAGCGCTGATGGGCTTTTTCACCAAATTCGGCGATGGCGCCTGTGACCTCGCGCCGTTATCCGGCCTGACCAAAACCCAGGTTCGCCTGCTGGCGTGGGCCCTCGGCGCTCCGGAAAACCTGGCGTACAAGCCTCCCACTGCGGACCTTGAAGAACTGGCGCCGGGCAAGCTCGACGAGGACGCCTACGGTTGCTCGTATGAAGAGATCGACGCGTACCTGATGGGCGAGCCGGTCAGTGAACGGGTGAGGGCGATTGTCGAAGGGGCGTATGACAAGACTGCACATAAACGCGCGCTGCCGATTGTCCCTCAGTAAAAAGCGCGGAGGCTTTAGCGAGATCAGGAACTGCCCGGCTGTAAAATGGAAGTTTTCCTACATTCGTGAGGAATGTGGATTCTTTACGCTCTGAGCTTTCAATGAGTTCAGGACTAGGCGATGACTTCCAGCGGGTTGAAAGCGAGTGATTCAATTGCCGGTGTTCTGCGCCGCCATCTGCCCGTGCTTATCGGCACGGCGCTGATGGCGATTTTTTCCGGCGCCATGGTGGTTGTTCTGGACGATCCGGCCTATTTGCGCAGGTTCGACGCCTCGCTCGTAGAGCAAATTTCCGCGTGCATTCTTCTCGGGTTGGCGGCTGTTCTGGTGTTTTCCGCTGCCATGATGCTGCGCGGGCGACACTGGGCAGCCATTCTCCTGGCAGGCTACTTTGCCGTGTGTTTGATGTTGGTGATACCGACCATTCGGCACCATCCACATACCCTGGCGTATGCGCTGGGTGTGGTCTGTCCGCTGTGCGGACTGCTTCTGCTCAATACCGAACGCCATCGCGAGATGCGCCAGCAGCTGTCTGAACGTCGTGCCCAGCGCCATCGGGCAAGCCCCGCCCACCTTACGGGCGAAGAGCCGAAGGCCAAGTAACAGCCGCTCCCTCGGCGTATGGGAGCGGCTGTGCTTGCGCTCTAGCGCTCGATCGACCGACTCCAGCGCGCGTTCCACTCCGGCCGCGCCTGGTTGACCTGGTCCCAATCAATCGAAATCGCCGTCTGCAAATAACCCTGCATCGCCTCCACGCGCGCGCGGGTTTTGTCGGTGGTCGGCGTGGTCGGGTTTGACGGAATCTGGTCGCCTTCCTCCAGCGCGGGCGCCTGGGCCTGGGCGGTGAGCAGGAACGCTGCGAGCTTTTGCGCCAGTTCCGGCTGGTCATTGCGTGCGATCACGCATTCAGCCACGTTCAGCACCACCGCGCCTTCCTTGGGCTGGGCATATTCCATGGGCACGCCGAGCAGTTTTTGCGTCGCCACCTGGGTGGGGGTCAGGGGGAAGATCGCGGCTTCGTCGGTCTGCACCATCTCGGAAATTTTTGCCGAGCTGGCGATGTATTCCAGCACGTTCGGCCCAACGGTTTTCGGCCAAGCCTTGAAGCCCGGTTCGACATTGGTTTCATTGCCGCCCTGAATGCGGTTGAACATCAGGAAACCATGCAGGCCGAACGTGGAGGACGCCAGCGACTGGAACACCACTTTCTCCTTGAAGCGCGGGTCGGCCAGGTCCATCCACGAGGTCGGCGCCGCCCAGCCCTGTTCCTTGAACATTTTGGCGTTGTAGCCAAGGCCGGTGACGCCGAGCGTTACGGCCACGGCTTGATCCTTGATTTTCGCCTTGGCCGGAATCTGCTCCAGGGGCGGGCTGGGCGCCAGTGTGTCGCACAGGCCCATGGAGATGGCGCGGTACATGATGCCGTCGTCGAGGAACATCACATGCATCTGCGGGTTGTCTTTGTTGACCTGGACCTTGGCGAGAATGTCCGACGAAGTGCCGGGCACGATCACCACCTTGACGTTGTTGGCCTTTTCGAAGGTGGGCAGCACTTTATCGGCGTAGACCCGTTCCATGGTGCCGCCGTTCATGCCCAGGTACAGCGTGGGCGCGGCATGGGCATTGGACGCGAGCAAGGCAAGGGACAAGCAGGACAGCGCACTACGTGGGTTCATGGGGTTTTTCCTCTCAGGCTTGGAAACGACGGATGGAAAACGCTTCAATGGGCTGGCGGCTGGCACCTGCGCAGACGATGTCTGCCAGGGCTTCACCGACCGCTGGACCGAGCTGGAACCCGGCACCGGCAAAACCGAAACCGTGGAGCAGGCCGGGTTGGGTGCTGCTGGGGCCGATCACCGGTTCATGATCGGGTAAATAACCTTCGGTGCCGCTCCAGGTGCGGATGGCCTGGGCTCCCCGCAGGAACGGGTACAACTCACCGGCATTGCGCAGGATCTCCAGCACCGCCGCCTGGCCGGGCCTGGCCTTCTGCGGGCCGAGGGCAAAGCCGCGACCGCCACCGAGGATGCAGTTGCCCCGCGCCACTTGCCGCGCATAGATGCCGCCGCCTTCGACGCCGGTGCTCACGTTCATCACCCTGGGCAACGGCTCGGTCACCAGCATCGCCGGGTGTGCCGAGACCATCGGCACCGGTTCGCCGAATTGCGCGGCGACATTGCCGGCCCACGCACCGGCGCAGTTGAGCAGCCATGGCGCCTGCAGGTGCAGGCCATTGGCGCAGTGCACCTGGAACCGGAGGCCGTCATGTTCGATTCGGTTCACGTGCGCCTGCTCGTGGACGGATGCGCCACGGCGCTGCGCCGCACGGGCGAAGGCCGGCGATACCAGGCGCGGGTTGGCGTGGCCGTCCTCGGGGCATAGCGAGGCGCCCACTGCGACATCGCCCACCCAAGGGAAACGCCTGCGCAACTCCGTGTAATCGAGCAGTTGCAGGTTCAGGCCAAAGCCACGGGTTTGTACGGCATAGGCTTCAAGCGCGGCAAAGTCGGCATGGCTGCGCGCCAGTTTCAGATGCCCGGAGCGCACGTATTCGCCGTCGATGCCGATCAGGCCAGGCAGGTCGGCCCACAATTGATGGGCGCGCTGTGACAGCGGCAACTGATGCAAGGGCCGACCCTGGCGCCGCACCCCGCCATAATTCACGCCACTGGAATGCGAGCCGCAAAAATCCCGCTCCACCAACGCCACGCGCTGACCCTGCCGCGCGAGCATCAGGGCCGCCGACGCGCCGACAATCCCGCCGCCCAACACAATCACGTCGATCACGGCTGCACCTGCACGCCGAACGGCAGCGGCTTGATCGGCGCCTGGCCACGCAGGCGCCCGACCTGTTCAATGCCGCGCCCGCTGCGCTCGGCGACGATTTCCGCCGTCGCCAGCCCGCACATGCGCCCCTGGCAGCGGCCCATGCCGACGCGGCAATGGGCCTTGACCCGGTTGATTTCCCAATGGCCTTCATCCACCACCGCGCGCACCTCACCGACACTGACTTCTTCGCAGCGGCACAGGGTCAACTCATCCGGCGCCTGCGCGGCCCACTGGGCGGGGAAGGGGAACGCGGTTTCCAGGCCGTGGCGAAAGCGCTGAATGCCCGCCAATTGCTGTTCCAGCCGGGTGATGCGGCGCTGATCGACCACGCGGCCGATATCTTCCAGTACGGCCAGCGCTGCACGCTCACCGGCCAGTTGCGCCGCGTCGGCACCCATGATGCCGGCCCCGTCGCCCGCCAGGTACACCTGCGCGACGCTGCTGCGCCCGGCGCTGTCGCGGTGCGGCAACCAGGCACGGTTCAGGCGGTTCCAGGCAAAGTCGCAGCCGAGCAAATCCGCCAGTTGCGTCTCACTGCGCAGGGCGTGGGCGAAGGCTACGGCGTCGCACGCCAGGGTCTGTTCGCCCCAGCGAATGCCGCTGACCCGTTGTTTGCCGTCGATCTGCCGCAGGTTTGCGCCCTGATGCACGGCAATCCCGTGGGCTGTCAGCCAGGCGCGGTAGTACATGCCTTTGGCCAGGGTCATCGGCTGCCCGAGCAGTGCCGGCAGTGCACGGCATTGGGCGCTGAACGGCGCGCTGTCGAGCACCGCCACCACCTTGGCGCCGGCCTTGGCATATTGGTACGCCACTAAATAAAGCAATGGTCCTGAACCGCAGAACGCTACGCGCTCGCCGATCGCGCAGCCCTGATATTTCAACGCAATTTGCGCGGCGCCCAGGCTGTAGACGCCGGGCAGGGTCCAGCCCGGCACCGGCAGGATACGGTCGGTGGCCCCGGTGGCGACGATGACCTGTGAGTACTCGACGCTCTCGGCGCGCCCCTCGGTGAGGGTGTCCAGGCGCCCGTCTTCGGCATTCCACACCAGGGTTTCGGGGCGGTAGTCGATCAGCGTGGCCAGCTCGTCCAGGGTGCGATGCACCGCCTGCGCCTTGCCCGCTTCAAAACCGTACAGCTGCTTGGCCGAGCGCTGAAAATTCACCGGTTGGCGCCGATAAACCTGCCCGCCGCCGCGCAGGCTTTCGTCGATCAGGCAGGGCTTGATGCCATGGTCGAGCAAGGTGCGCACCGCCGTGATGCCGGCCGGCCCTGCGCCCACTATCACGATCGGTTTCATACGTGGCGCCCCGGTTCGCGGCTGATCGCCTGGCCCTCTTCCAGCAGCGTCGAACAGGCCCGCACCCGGCGCCCGTCTTCAAGGCACACCCAGCAGTCCTGGCAGGCGCCCATCAGGCAGAAACCGGCGCGCCGCTCAGCGCTGAAGTCGCTGCCGCGCACGTGCTCGGCGCAGGTCAGGATGGCCGTCAGCAGGGTATCGCCGAGCAGGCCTGTGGCCGGTTGGCCGTCCAGGGTGAACGCCAGGGCAGGGCGGCGGGTTTCGGCAAGTCGTTTGAACAGAGCCATCAGTGTTTCCCCACCAGCACGCGGTCCAGGCCGTACACCCGGTCGAGCACGATCATGGTCGCTGCGGTCAGCGCGATTACCAGCGCCGACACCGCCGCCATCATTGGGTCGATGGACTCGGTGGCGTACACGTACATGCGCACCGGCAAGGTCTGGGTCGCCGGTGAGCTGACGAAAATCGACAGGGTCACTTCATCGAAACTGTTGATGAACGCCAGCAACCAGCCACCGGCCACGCCCGGCAGAATCATCGGCAGCGTGATCCGGCGAAACAGCGTAAAGCGGCTGGCGCCGAGGGAGTCGGCGGCCTGCTCGGCACTGCGATCAATCCCGATGGCGGCCGCCAGCACCAGGCGCAGCACGTAAGGCGTGATGATCACCACATGCGCAAGCATCAGCCAGGTGAAGCTGCCATTCACACCCATCAGCGCAAACAGGCGCAGCATGGCGACGCCCAGCACCAGGTGCGGGATGATGATCGGCGAGAGAAACAACGCACTGAAAAAATTGCGCCCCGGAAACGAATAACGGCTGATCGCCAATGCTGCCGGCACCGCGACCAGCGTGGCCAGCGTCGCGGCGGTAAACGCCAGGACCAGGCTGTTATAGAACGCCTGGATAAAGTCGGCGCGCTCGAACACCGCGCGAAACCAGCGCAGGGAGAAGCCCGACGTGGGCAGGCTCAAGGTGTTTTCCGGGGTGAAGGCCACCAGGCACACCACCACCAGCGGCGCCATCATAAACACCACTACCAGGCCATGGAAGCCGAGGGCTAAAGGACCGTTTCTGGACATGCGCTTAAACCCCCAGTGACTTTTTGTAGCGGCCTTCGACCATGCGATTCCAGCTCAGCATGATCAGCAGGTTGACCAACAGCAGCACCACGGCGATGGTCGCGCCCATGGGCCAGTTGAGTTCCGAGAGGTATTGGTCGTACACCACGGTGGCGACCATTTTCAGGCGGCGTCCGCCGAGCAGGCCGGGGATTGCGAACGAGCTGGCGGCAAGGCCGAACACGATCAGCGTGCCGGACAGCACGCCGGGCATCACTTGTGGCAAGACGATCTTGCGCATCACCGTGGCCTGGCTGGCACCCAGCGACAACGCGGCCTGCTCAGCCGACGGGTCGAGCTTCTGCAAGGACGTCCAGACCGGGATGATCATGAACGGCAGCATCACGTGCACCAGCGCGATGATCACCGCGAAGGGCGTGTACAGCAGCTTCACTGGGCGCCCGCCGAGCCATTGGATGGTTTGGTTGACCAGCCCGTCGGCGCCCAGTAGCAGGCTCCAGCCAAAGGCCCGCACCACCACCGAAATCAGCAACGGCGTGAGGATCAGAATCAGGAAGATCGAGCGCCACGGCGTGCCCATGCGGCTGAGGATATAGGCCTCCGGTACGCCGATAACCACGCACAGCAGGGTCACCAGCGCACTGATCCAGAAGGTGCGCCAGAAAATCTCGTAAAAGTAGGCGTCGCTGAACAACGACAGGTAATGGGCCAGGGTCCATTCATCGGCCTTCACGCCCACCTGGTAGTCGAACACGTTGAACGACAGCACCAGGGTGAGGCCCAGCGGCAGCACCAATAGCCCGGCAAACAACACCAGGGCCGGCAGCGAGAGCAAGTAACCCCGACTCATGGGTACACCTCATCCGCCGCCAGTACCCGCAGCAGGTCCGCTTGCCAATCCAGGCCTACCGCCGCGCCGTTGCTCAGCGGCACGCTGCCGTCGTTGCTGCGCACCACGGTGATTTCGCCGAGGTCGGTATGGATGCGGTACAGCCACTGGCTGCCGAAAAAGTAGCGGTTCAGGACCTTGCCCTGCAGCCGACCCGAGCCTGCGCCCACCAACTGGATTTTCTCCGGGCGCAGGCTCAGGGTCAGCTCGCCGGCGCCGCCTGGCGGGCCTACTTGCGGGATGCCCAGGGCATCGTAGTCGCCGCTGAGCAGATTGGCCTTGCCGACAAAGTCCGAGATGAACCGTGTGCGCGGGTGTTCGTACAACGTGTAGGGCGCATCGATCTGGGTCACGCGGCCGGCCTGCATCACCACCACGCGGTCGCTGATCGATAGCGCCTCGGCCTGGTCGTGGGTGACCATCAAGGTGGTGATGCCCACCGCGCATTGGATGCGACGGATTTCAAACTGCATCTCTTCGCGCAGGTTGGCGTCAAGGTTGGACAGCGGTTCATCGAGCAGCAGTACCGGCGGCTCGATCACCAGCGCGCGGGCCAGGGCCACACGCTGGCGCTGGCCACCGGACAGTTCCCGTGGGTAGCGTTCGGCATGCGGGGCCAGGCGCACCAGGTCCAGCACGGCTTTGACGCTGGCGGCGATCTCGACGGCGGGCACCTTGCGCATCTGCAGGCCGAAGGCGACGTTGTCGCGCACCGTCATGTGCGGGAACAGCGCGTAGCTCTGGAACACCACGCCCAGGCCTCGGCTGGCGGGCTTGGCATGGGTGATGTCGCGGCCGTCGAGCAGGATCTGCCCGCCGCTCACGTCGACGAAGCCGGCGATCATTTGCAGGGTGGTGGTCTTGCCGCAACCCGAGGGGCCGAGCAGGGAAACGAATTCGCCTTTTTCTACCGCAAGGTCGGTGGCGACCACTGCATCGACGGCGCCATAGCGTTTGCTCAAGGCGCGGAGTTGGAGAAATGCCATATCTGCGTTCCACCTTTTTGAGTCGCGTTGAAAACGCGCTTTTTTGTTTTGGGCAGATGCGAAAGAACCGCTGTGGGTGCGCTGGCGCTCGATCTCGGGTCGGCTGCCGGTTGTTGTTCATTTCGCCCCTGTGGACGCAGATTAGGACGAAGACTAGAGTGGACGGAAGACAGAATTTCACTGAATGGATAACTATTTTGAGTTTTATTCATTCATTAGAATTTATCAGGAGATTAAGCGTGGACGATTCCACTGAGCGGAATGAAAGCCCCGGGCAAGTCGGGGCTGGTGGCGTCTCTCGGCTGTTCGCCGTGTTGCGTACCTTGGGCCAGGTCGCCGAAGGCGGCGAGCGCGTTACCCAGCTCGCGCAACAGGTCGGCCTTTCGCAACCTACCACTCACCGCCTGCTGCGCAGCCTGATGGACGAGGGCATGGTCGAGCAGGACGCGCGCAGCAAACGCTACCGTCTGAGCCTGGAATTCTTTGCCCTGGCGGCGAATGCCGGCAAGAGCGGCAACCTGCGTGAACTGGTACGGCCAAGCCTGTTGCGTTTGAGTGCGTCCCTGGGCGATTCGCTGTTCCTGCTGGCCCGCAGTGGCTTTGACGCGATCTGCCTGGATCGCAGCGAAGGTCCTTACCCGATTCGCACCTTTACCGGCGATATCGGTGGGCGCGTGGCATTGGGTGTAGGGCAGGGCAGCCTGGCGATCCTGGCGTTCCTTCCCGAGGAAGAGCGCGAAACGGTGATTCGCTACAACTTGCCGCGCCTCAAGGACTTTCATTTATACGATGAAGTGCTGTTGCGTTCGCAGGTCGAGAACGTGCGCAGCCTGGGGTACGCCGCGCGCAACACGGGCGTGCTGGAAGGCATGGCCGGGCTGGCCGTGCCGATCCTGAACCGGGACGGGCATGCGGTCGCGGCGTTGAGCGTGGCGACCATCAGTGACCGCCTGGGGCCGAGCCGTTTGCCGATGGTGGTGGAATTGTTGAAGCGGGAGGCGGCGGCCATCGGGCCGCGGATCAACCCGTTTGATCCGACGTTGCGTCGGCCTTCCCAGGCGTTTGGTGGCTAGCCTTTTGCGGCGCGCAGGAGAGCGGAATCGAGAGGGGACTTTCCAGAATCGGTCCTACGCAAGTGCAGATATTTTCGCATCGCCATATAGGCTTTGGCTCTGCGTGCGGCGGTAAAATCCTTGCGCGTAATTGCATGTTTATTTGGAACCGCACGGTTTCAGCTGCCACCAAAAGGCAGCTGAACCGACGGCTTATTGGCTTGGTTGAGCAGTCGTCACGTCCAATACATGAGGTATAGCCATAATGAATTCTTGCTTTAACCAACCGCTTCATTCGCTTCCACCCGCGCAGAACCTCGAATGTTTGGCAGCGGATTATGGGCGCAGTGCTCCCGAGAACATGCCGGGCAATCTGACCAGCATTTATTCCAATTCGGATGTGGCAAAGCTGCTGCTACGCGACTTCGAATATTTCAGATCCCCCGACAATTCGTTCGTTTCTCGCGATTCGCTGGTTGACGTGGCCAATCGTCCATTGGGAAATGGCGGTTACGATGATCAGATGACGTTGCTTGCCAGGGATATATTGGGCCGGCCCGGCGTCGCAAGCCTGCTTGATGGCGTTCAGAATGGTGGTCGGGAAGATGGGCTGATCAACCGAGAGGATGTGCAGCTAGCCATCTCCCAGCTGGATCAGCAAGACGCATGCGCGTATCAACCACGGGCGGGGATGCAGTTTGCAGGTGGCTATAACGGTGCGATGCAGCAGCAGAGGATAAACCAGCAATGTTCTCCTCAATTCGATGCACCGCCGTCACCCGGTGGGCCGCGTGGCATGGAGGGCTGGGAAGCGTTGCCGCCGGAATCGCGCATGGACGCGCCGCAGCAGCCGCCCTATGCGGGGATGCGAAACGACCCGCAATGGAGCCCCGTGATGGCTGCCGGGCGATCGTATGCCAATGACAGTGACGAATCCTTGTCGGCCAAAGTGCTCTCCCATTTCAGCAACCTGCAAGACGCCTCACTGGGTAAGATTACTGACGCGTCACTGAGCGCTGCCGCTTCGGGATATTCCCTGGATGGTCGGCCTGTCAGTGCGGCGGATGCCTCCGTTGCGCAGGAACTGATGGAGCGTGGTGAACTGTTCAAGACACTTGATCAAGGTCGCAGTGGCGCGCTTGACGGCAATTTTTCTCGGCAGGACCTGGCCGATGTATCGAATGCGTTCAGAAAGAGCAGCGATGGAGCACTGCTTCAGGCCGTGAAAGATAATTTCAGGCAGTTTACCGCTGGCGCCGATGACCACTATGTCAATGTCAGTGAGCTGAAAGAGGCGGCGGGTGTTATCCCGTCTACGCGTGCGTTCAACCCGCAGGCGCGTGAAGTCGCCAGCGAGCTGCTTAACCGTCCGGGCTTGTTGCGCGAGTTGGATATCGGCATTCGGGAGGAGGGCAAACCAGGCGCTGAAGACCAACGCTTCGATATGGTTAACATCGACCATATGATCAAGAAAGCACCGTCCAATGAGGGCAACAACCCTTCCGCCAGCGCATTTGTCGGTAATCTTTTTGCATCCGCCGGTGGGCAGTCTTAACTGATCGCCAGGGGCTGCTGCCTTTTATTCAGGTAGCAGCCGTCGGAGCCCGAAGCGTGTGTTATTGGGCGTCACGGCGTGCCCCGCACTATTGAAGTACCTGCCCTCTGGAGTGTGTCGCTCGCCTCGGCGTACCATTCGTGGTTCAGCGCCAGTAGACTCAAGTCATTGACGACATCACCGCCACCCAGGGCCCCACACCATCATGGAAGTCACCCAGCAACGACCGTTGTGGCAGATCTACCTGCTCTTTCTGGCACCGATGGTGCTCTCCAACTTTCTGCAAAGCTTTTCCGGCACCCTCAACGGCATCTATGTCGGGCAGATGCTGGGCACCCACGCGCTGGCGGCGGTGTCGGGTATGTTTCCCATCGTGTTTTTCTTCATTGCATTGGTGATTGGCCTGGGGGCCGGCGCCTCGGTGCTGATCGGCCAGGCCTGGGGCGCCGGCGAGACGGGCATGGTCAAGGTGATCACCGGCGCCACGCTGACCCTGGGCGCACTGATCGGCTTGCTCGCTGCGGTACTGGGCGGTCTGTTTGCCCGCCCAGCGTTGCAGGCGTTGGGTACTCCCGTCGATGTGCTGGACGATGCGGTGGGCTACGCCCAAGTGATGATGCTGATCATGCCGCTGTTGCTGGTGTTCATCCTGTATACCCAGCTATTGCGCGGGGTCAGCGATACGGTTTCGCCGTTGCTGGCGTTGATGGTGTCGACCCTGGTGGGCTTGGTGCTGACGCCGGCGTTGATTCGCGGCTGGATCGGTCTGCCGCCCATGGGCATCCAGAGTGCGGCGTACGCAGGGCTGGCGGGTAATACGTTGGCGATGCTGTTCCTGATCCTGCGCCTGCGCCACAAGAACCATGTGATGGCGCCGGATCGCGACATGCTCGCCGCCTTGCGCCTGGACCGGGTGATCCTCGGCAAAGTCTTGCGCATCGGCCTGCCGACAGGCCTGCAGATGGTGGTGTTGTCGCTGTCGGAACTGGTCATCCTGGCGCTGGTCAACGGCCACGGTTCCCAGGCAACGGCGGCGTACGGCGCGGTGACGCAGATCGTCAATTACGTGCAGTTTCCGGCGTTGTCGATTGCCATCACCGCCTCGATCCTGGGCGCGCAGGCGATTGGCGCCGGGCGCCTGGAGCGCATCGGGCCGATCCTGCGCACCGGGCTGTTGATCAACACCGGCCTCACCGGTGGCCTGATCGTGCTTGGCTATGGGTTATCGCACTGGTTGCTGGGGCTGTTCATCACCGACGACGGCGCGCGGGTCAACGCTGAGCACCTGTTGCATATCATGCTGTGGAGCATCCTGGTGTTTGGCTTTCAGGCCGTGATCGGCGGGATCATGCGCGCCAGCGGCGTGGTGCTGATGCCCGTCGCCATCTCGATTTTCTGTGTGCTGTGCGTGGAATTGCCGGTGGCGTACCTGTTCAATGCGCACTTTGGCCTCGAGGGGGTGTGGATGGCGTTTCCGGTGACTTACCTGGCGATGCTGGCGTTGCAGGTTGCCTATTACCGGTTGGTATGGCGGCATAAACAGATCAAGCGGCTGGTGTGATAAAAGGTTGCCCACTTAAGGAAGAAGACGCTTGATCATGGCAAACCCCTACGCCGCGTTATTTCAGGTTCCTGGCGCTCGTGCCTTTGTCCTGGCCGGCATGCTTGCACGCATGCCGATCTCCATGACGGGGATCGGCCTGATCACCATGCTCTCGCAAGTGCATGGCGGCTACGGTTTGGCGGGCTCGGTGGCGGCGGTATTCGCGTTGGCCACCGCGGTTTGCGCACCGCAGGTTTCGCGCCTGGTGGACCGCCACGGGCAGGGCCGGGTGCTGCCCATCGCCGCATTGATCGGTGGCGGCGCGCTGTTGATGGTGCTGCTGTGTACGCGTTTGCAGGCGCCAAGCTGGACGTTGTTCCTGTTCGCCGCACTGGCCGGCTGCATGCCCAATATGTCGGCGATGGTGCGCGCGCGCTGGACCGAGTTGTACCGTGGCCAGCCCAAGCTGCATACCGCATTTGCCCTGGAGTCGGTGCTCGATGAGGTGTGCTTCATTATCGGCCCGCCCATTTCGGTGGGCCTCAGCGTGGTGCTGTTCCCCGAGGCCGGGCCCTTGGTGGCGGCCGTGTTGCTGGCGGTGGGCGTAACCACCTTCGTGTTGCAGCGCACCACTGAACCGCCGGTGCATGCACGTCATGATCATCACGGCCGCTGGTTGATCGCCTCGCCTTCGGTGCTGATCCTGATGATCCTGCTGCTGGCCATGGGCGTAATCGTCGGTGTGGTGGATGTGGTCAGCGTCGCGTTCGCCCAGCATGAGGGCCACCCGGCGGCCGCGAGTATTGTGCTGTCGGTCTACGCCATTGGTTCCTGCCTGGCAGGCCTGGCCTTCGGCATGCTCAAGCTCAAGGCGCCGTTGCCCCGGCAGTTTCTGTTCTGCGGCGTGGCCACGGCCTTGACGACCTTGCCGTTGCTGTTGGTGACCAATATCCCGGGGCTGGCCGTGGCGATCTTTATCTCCGGCCTGTTCTTTGCCCCGACCCTGATCGTGTCCATGGCGCTGGTGGAGCAAGTCGTCCCGCCGAGCCGCCTCACCGAAGGCATGACCTGGCTGATCACCGGTCTGAGCATCGGCGTGGCCATCGGCGCCGCCGGGTCGGGCTGGATGATCGACCACTTTGGCGCCGCCAGCGGGTTTTGGGTGGCGCTGGCGGCGGGGGTGGTCGTGCTGGGTTCGGCCGTGCTGGGGTTTCGGCGGTTGGGCAGTCAGCCAATCGCTGGGCAATGATGTTGTAAAAACTCATTCAGCGCTTGGCGTGTCAGGTCGTTCAACGTCACTTTCTTTCGGTTCGCCGCCAAGGCTGCGGCCAAGTGCAGGTCATGGCCGACGCGTACGTTGAAGGAGCCCTTGCAGGGCTTTTCTGGTACTTGCCCAAGTGCCTGGCAGGTGGCGAGGTCATCGTCCACCGCCTCTCTGAAAGCCGCGTCCAGTTCGGCGACGGTTTTGCCTTCGTAGCTCACCAGGGTCTTGGTGAACATGATGTTGCGCACAGGCACTTGTCTTCAAGGCTGGCTTTGATGGAGCCAATGTAGCCTTTGTGTTTCAGCGGGTTGTTCACTGAATCAGTTCTCCTGGTTTCAATTGTTCGATGATTTGGCGCCGAATGTAGTGTTTCGGTTCGTTGCCGGGATGCGGCTTGTGCAAGGTGATCATTGCACTGGGGTCGCCGATGTCGAATTTGACCCGGCTTCCAGCCCCTTCAATCTGTGTGTAGCCCAGTCGGCGTAACAGCGTTACGAGTTCAGACCAGGTGAATGCCACGTGCTCATTGAGCGGTTTGGCGAGCAGCTTTTCATTTTTGGACACGGCGCTCTCTGCGTGTAACTACCTGTAGTTGCAAAAAGTGGCGTGCATCAATGCTGGCTCGGCTTTAGGTGTCTTTCCCGAAATTGATGAGCCCTGATGACACCTCGCTTGCAGCCCTTCATTCCTCGCTAATTTTTCCCTTTGCGGTTCGTTTTATAGGGACGACGTGCCTTTGTGCTTCCTGCCTATTGCTCCGGACTCCAACAAATGAATGCTGAAGACTCCTTGAAACTTGCTCGCCGGTTTATCGGGTTGCCCCTGGAAAAACGCCAATTGTTCCTGCAGGCCCTTCAGAAAGAAGGCGTGGATTTTTCCCGTTTTCCGATTCCGGTGGGGGTGGAGGCGCAGGATCGCCAGGCGTTGTCCTATGCGCAGCAACGCATGTGGTTTCTCTGGCAACTGGACCCGACCAGCGGCGCCTATAACCTGCCCGGCGCCGTACGCTTGAAAGGCGCGCTGAGCCTGGACGCCCTGGAGCAAGCGTTCGCCAGCCTGGTGGCGCGTCACGAAACCTTGCGCACGGTATTTCAGCGTCAGGCGGATAAGCGTCTGGCCCAGGTTTCAATCGAACCGTCGCTGGCCATCGAGCAGCTGGACCTCAGCACCTTGGCGCCCGTTGACCGTGAGCAGGCGGTCAGCGCGGCGGCGACGCGGCAGTCGCTGTTGCCGTTCGACCTGGAACATGGCCCGCTGCTGCGTGTGCAATTGCTCAAGCTCGATGAGCACGAGCACGTGTTGCTGCTGACCTTGCACCACATCGTCTCGGACGGTTGGTCGATGAATGTATTGATCGACGAGTTCATCCGTTTCTATGACGCCCACGAGCGCAACGAGGCGCCGCAATTACCGGCGCTGGCGATCCAATACAGCGACTACGCCCTCTGGCAGCGCCGCTGGCTGGAGGCCGGTGAGCAGGCGCGCCAGTTGGAGTATTGGCAGGCGCGCCTGGGCGATGAGCATCCGGTGTTGGAGTTGCCGACAGACCGCCCACGCCCGGCCATGCCCAGCTACCAGGGCACGCGCCATACCTTCGAGGTCGGCCCGGCGCTGGCCACGCAACTGCGCGCCTGCGCGCAAAAACATAACGTCACCTTGTTCATGTTGCTGCTCGGCGCCTTCAATGTGCTGTTGCACCGCTACACGGGGCAGGGCGATATCCGCGTCGGCGTGCCCATCGCCAACCGCAACCGCACTGAAGTCGAAGGCCTGATCGGCTTCTTCGTCAACACCCAGGTACTGCGCACCGAGCTGACCGGCCAGACCCGCGTCGCCGAACTGCTGCAAGGCATCAAGGAGCACGCCCTGGGCGCCCAGGCCCATCAGGAGTTGCCTTTCGAACGCTTGGTCGAAGCCTTGAAAGTCGAGCGTAGCCTGAGCCATACGCCGCTGTTCCAGGTGATGTACAACCATCAACCGGTGGTCGCGGATATCGCGTCCGTCAGCACCGCATCCGGTCTGGAACTGGCCCTGGTGGAATGGCAAGGCCGCACCACCCAGTTCGACCTTACCCTCGACACCTATGAAAAATCCGGCGCCTTGCATGCCGCGCTGACCTACGCCAACGACCTGTTCGACGCACCCTCTATCCAGCGCATGGCCCGACACTGGATCAGCCTGTTGCACGCAATGGTGGCAGACGGTGAGCAGCGTATCGGCGAATTGCCGATGCTGGGCGCTGACGAGCAGCACGTGCTGGTCAAGGCCTGGAACCAGACGGCCACGGCATACCCGACGGAACGGGCGATCCATCACCTGATTGAAGACCAGGCCCAACGCACGCCGGATGCGCCGGCGCTGGTATTCGGTGAGCTCACCCTGACCTATGCCCAGCTTGACGTGCGCGCCAACCGGTTGGCCCATGCGCTGCGCGAGCGAGGCGTCGGCCCGGACGTGCTGGTGGGGATCTGCGTCGAGCGTTCCATCGAAATGGTCGTGGGCCTGTTGGCCATCCTCAAGGCGGGCGGCGCCTACGTCCCGCTGGACCCGGAATATCCCAGGGAACGCCTGGCGTACATGATCGACGACAGCGGCATTACGCTGCTGCTCAGCCAGCAAAACCTGATGGCACGGTTGCCGACCGAAGGGATCCAGGTGATTGCCCTGGATCAGCCAGCGAACTGGCTCGACGGCTATAGCGCCGAGTCCCCGAGCGTCACGCTCTATGGGCTGAACCTGGCCTACGTGATCTACACCTCTGGCTCCACCGGCAAACCCAAGGGCGCCGGTAACAGCCATCGAGCGCTGGTCAACCGCCTGTGCTGGATGCAGCAAGCCTACGCACTCGATGCCAGCGACGCATTGCTGCAGAAAACGCCGTTCAGCTTCGACGTTTCCGTGTGGGAATTCTTCTGGCCGCTGATGACGGGCGCGCGCCTGGTGGTCGCCGCGCCGGGCGAGCATCGTGAACCGGCACGCCTGATCGAGACCATCGAGCAGCACGCCATCACCACGTTGCACTTCGTGCCGTCAATGTTGCAGGCGTTCATCCATGAGCCCGGCGTCGAAGCCTGCGCGAGTCTCAAGCGCATTGTCTGCAGCGGCGAAGCCTTGCCGTTGGACGCGCAGCTTCAAGTGTTCGCCAGGCTGGCGAACGTGTCCTTGTACAACCTCTACGGCCCGACCGAAGCCGCCATCGAGGTCACCCACTGGACCTGCATCGACGAAGGCGCCGACAGCGTGCCCATTGGTCGGCCGATCGCCAACCTCGGCACTTACGTGCTGGACGCCCAACTCAACCCGGTTGCGGCCGGTATCGCGGGCGAACTGTACCTGGGCGGCGTCGGCCTGGCGCGCGGTTACCATCGGCGCCCGGCGCTGACGGCCGAGCGCTTTGTGCCCAGCCCATTCATGCCCGGCGAGCGCCTGTACCGTACCGGCGACCGGGTGCGTCAGCGCGCCGATGGCGTGATCGAATACCTCGGCCGCCTCGACCATCAAGTCAAACTGCGCGGCTTGCGCATCGAGTTGGGCGAGATCGAAGCGCGCCTGATGCAACACCCGCAGGTGCGCGAAGCGGTGGTCGTGGTGCAAGGCGGCAAGCAGCTTGTGGCCTATCTGGTTCTTGAAAACGACGCACCTGGCGACCTCAAGGCCTGGTTGCTCCACAGCCTGCCGGAATACATGGTACCGACCCACTTCATCACGCTGGCCAAGCTGCCGGTGACTCCCAACGGCAAGCTCGACCGCAAGGCGCTGCCACTGCCGGACGCTACGCCGCAGCAGGCCTTCGCCGCCCCGGAAAACGCCCTGCAAAAAGCCTTGGCCGCGATCTGGAGCGATGTCTTGGGCATTGAGGCGGTGGGTCTGGACGACAACTTTTTCGAACTGGGCGGTGACTCGATCATCTCCATCCAGATGGTCAGCCGTGCCCGCCAGGCCGGTATCCGCCTCAGCCCGCGCGACCTGTTCCAGTACCAAAGCGTCCGCAGCCTGGCGCTGGTGGCGAGCTTCGACGAACTGAGCGCTATCGATCAAGGTCCGGTCAGCGGCGAGGTCATTCTGACGCCCGTGCAGCAAGACTTTTTCGCTCAGGCGATCCCGGCGCGTCACCATTGGAACCAGTCATTGCTGCTGACCCCGCGTGAAACGCTGGAGCCCGCTCGGCTCGACGCGGCCTTGATGCGGTTGGTCCAGCATCACGATGCCCTGCGCCTGCGCTTCGTGGAGCAGGCTGCGGGTTGGCAGCAGCGCCACGCCGTTCAGGTCGATGCATCGGTGCTGTGGCAGGCCCGTGTCGGCAGCGAAACCGAATTGGCCGCGCTGTGCGACGAGGCCCAGCGCAGCCTCGATCTGGAGCAAGGCCCGCTGCTGCGCGCCGTTCTGGTCGACATGGCCGACGGCAGCCAACGCCTGCTGCTGGTGATTCACCACGTGGTCGTCGATGGCGTGTCCTGGCGCATCCTGCTGGAAGACCTGCAACAGGCCTATCGCGAGCGGCCGCTGCCGGCGAAGACCAGCGCCTACCAGCATTGGGCGCAGCAGCTGCACAACCATGCGCCGGCCCTCGATCACCAACTGCCGTACTGGCAGGCGCAATCCATCGATGCCGAGTTGCCGTGCGATCACCCTGAGGGCGGCCTGCACAATCGCCTGGGCGCCAAGCTTGAAACGCGCCTCGACGCCGAGCACACGCGCCAGTTGCTGCAAGAAGCGCCGGCGGCCTATCGCACCCAGGTCAATGACCTGTTGCTCACTGCCCTGACGCGGGTGATCAGCCGCTGGAGCGCCCAGCCCGCCGCCTTGATCCAGCTGGAAGGCCACGGTCGCGAAGACCTGTTCGACGGCGTCGACCTGAGCCGCACCGTCGGCTGGTTCACCAGCCTGTTTCCGGTACGCCTGCAAGCGGATGGCGAGCTGTCCACTGCGATCAAGGCGGTCAAGGAGCAACTGCGCGCCGTCCCCGACAAGGGCCTGGGCTATGGCGTGCTGCGCTACCTCGGCGCGCCTGCAGCCCGTGAATCCCTGGCCGGCCTGGCCGTGCCCCGTATCACCTTCAACTACCTGGGCCAGTTCGACCGCCAGTTCGATCAGTCGGCGCTGTTCGTACCGACCGGCGAGGGCAGTGGCCAGGCCCAGGATCCCGAGGCGCCACTGGCCAACTGGCTGACGCTGGAAGGGCAGGTGTATGGCGGGGAACTGGCGCTGCAGTGGGGCTTCAGTCGTGAGATGTTCGAAGTGGCGACCATCCAGCGCCTGGCGGATGAGTACACCGCTGAACTCAAGGCCCTGATCAAGCATTGCTGTGCCACACCGGCCGGGCAGGCCACACCCTCGGATTTCCCGCTGGCACGCGTCACCCAAGCGCAACTGGATGCACTGCCGGTGGCCGGGCCGGCCATTGCAGACCTTTACCCGCTGTCGCCGATGCAGCAGGGCATGTTGTTCCACAGCCTGTTGGCGCCGCAGGCCCAGGCCTATATCAACCAGTTGCGCCTGGACATCGACGGCCTCGATCTGCAGAGGTTCGGGCGCGCCTGGCAGGCCGCGCTGGACCGTCACGACATCCTGCGCAGCAGCTTCCATTGGCTGGGCCTGGACAGCGCGCACCAAGTGATCCAGCGCCAGGTCGACCTGCAACTGCAAGTTATCGATGACCTTCAGGCCGACTGCGCCGCCCTGGCCGACGCCGAGCGTGAACGCGGCTTCGAACTCAACGCCGCGCCGCTGTTTCGCCTGATGCTGGTGCGCGGTGCGGGTGCGGCCTGGCACCTGATTTTCACCAGCCACCACATCCTCATGGATGGCTGGAGCAACGCCCAGTTGCTCGCCGAAGTGCTTGCCCACTATGCAGGCCAGGCCGTGCCTGCGCCGCTCGGGCAATTTCGCGATTACCTTGGCTGGCTGCAACAGCAAGGCAACGGTGAGATGTTCTGGCGCGCGGCCCTGGCGCCGTTGCAAACGCCAACCTTGCTGGCACAGGCACTGCGCGCGCCGGCTGACGGTTCGGGTTACGCAGAGCATCACATCGCGCTGAGCAGTGACTTGACCGGTGCCCTCGGTGAGTTTGCCAGCGAGCACAAAGTTACCCTCAACACCGTGCTGCAAGGGGCCTGGAGCCTGCTGCTGCAACGCTACACCGGGCAGCCGTGCGTGGCTTTCGGCGCGACCGTGGCCGGGCGTTCGGCGCCGTTGCCGGGGATCGAACAGCAGTTGGGCCTGTTCATCAACACCTTGCCGATCATCAGCGCCGCCTCGCCGGCACAATCGGCCGTCAGTTGGCTCAGTGAATTGCAGGCGCTGAACCTCAGCCTGCGTGATCACGAGCATGTGCCGCTCTACGACATTCAAAGCTGGGCGGGCCAGCAAGGCGCCGCGCTATTCGACACGCTGCTGGTGTTCGAAAACTTCCCGGTGGCCGAAGCGCTGAAACAAGGGGCGCCGGCCGGCCTGACCTTCGGGCCGATGCACAACCATGAGCGCACGCACTACCCGTTGACCCTTGGCATTGAACTGGCTGCGAGCCTGCGCCTGGAGTTCAGCTACGACCGCGCGCAATTCAGCCAAACCCAGGTCATGCGACTGGGCGACAACCTGCAACACCTGCTGGCGCAACTGCTTGCAAACGCTCAAATCCCCCTGGGTAACCTGCGCCTGCTCGACGCCATCGCACAGCGCGACGTGCTCGCCCTCAGCCAGTTGCCCGCGACCGCCCGGCGTAACGCACACGCACATGAGCGCATTGCTGCCCAGGCCCTGGCCACGCCGGATGCACTGGCGGTGCAGGCCGGCAGTGAACGCTTGAGCTACGCCCGACTCAACGCCCGGGCCAACCGCCTGGCCCATCGCCTGCTGGAACTGGGTGTCGGCCCCGGCCAGCGTGTGGGCCTGGCGTCGCGGCGCGGTCCGCAACTGATCGTCAGCCTGCTGGCGGTGCTCAAGAGCGGCGCGGCGTATGTGCCGCTGGACCCGAACTACCCGGCCGAGCGCCTGGCCTACATGCTCGCGGACAGTCGCCTGGACCTGCTGCTCAGCGAAACCGGCTTGCTGGCCGAGGTGCCGTTACCTGCAGGGCTGGCCCGTGTCGACTTCACCGCGGAGGGAGACGAGTTGGCCGATTACTCGGCAACCAATCCGCCCAGTCACGCAATGGCGGCGGACCTGGCGTACGTGATCTACACCTCCGGCTCCACCGGCCAGCCCAAAGGCGTGGCCATCGACCATGCCGCCCTCGGCCAGTTCTGCGACAGCGCCGTGGTGTACAGCCAACTGAGCGCACGGGACCGCGTGCTGCAGTTCGCGACCTTCAGCTTCGACGGCTTTGTCGAGCAGTGCTACCCACCGCTGTGCGTGGGCGCGGCCTTGATCATGCGCGGCGATGAGCTGTGGGACGCCGGGCAGCTGGCGCGGGAGATTATTGAGCAGGGCGTGACCCTGGCCGACTTGCCCGCCGCCTATTGGTACCTGCTGGCCAAGGAATGCGCCGTGCACCGCCGCCCCTTGGGCCAGCTGCGCCAGGTGCATGTGGGCGGCGAGGCGATGTCCGTGGAAGGCCTGCGCGCCTGGCATGCCGCCGGGCTGGGCGATGTACGACTGGTCAACACTTACGGGCCGACCGAGGCGACCGTGGTGTCCAGCGTGCACACCTGCCGGCTGGACCATGCCAGCGATGCGTTCGGTGTGCCGATCGGGCGCGCCATTGAAGGGCGCTCGCTCTACGTGCTCGACAGCAGCTTCGAACTGTTGGCGACCGATGGCGTGGGCGAATTGTGCATCGGCGCCGAAGCCGGCCTGGCCCAACGCTATTTCGACCGCCCGGCGCTGACCGCCGAGCGCTTTCTGCCCGACCCGTTTTCCGCGCTGCCCGGCGCGCGTCTCTATCGCAGCGGCGACCTGGCCCGTTACAACGAGGCGGGTGCGCTTGAGTACGTCGGGCGTATCGACCATCAAGTGAAGATTCGCGGCTTGCGTATCGAAATCGGCGAAATTGAGGCCGTTCTGCAGACCTTGCCACAGGTGCGTGAGGCGGCTGTATTGGCGCTGCCGAGCGCCACGGGTACGCAATTGGTGGCGTACGTGGTGCCCGCTGAGGGCATCGCTCTGGAGACACAGGCACTGGCGGCCCGTTTGCGCCAGTCGCTGCCCGATTACATGGTGCCTGGGCAGTGGGTGATGCTCGATGCCTTGCCATTGAACAACAACGGCAAACTCGACCGCCGTGCGCTGCCGGCGCCGGACCTGAACCTGCACGCCCAGGCCTACGTCGCGCCCCGCAGCCCGCTGCAAATCCAGCTGGCAGCAATCTGGCAGGCGGTGTTGCAGGTAGAGCAAGTGGGCCTGGACGATCACTTCTTCGAGCGGGGCGGTCACTCGTTGCTGGCCACCCAGGTGATCTCCCGGGTGCGGCACGCGCTCAACCTGGAAGTGCCGCTGCGCAGTCTGTTTGAACAGCCGACCCTGCACGCGTTTGCCGATGCGTGTGCGGCGTTGCAAATAAGCACGGCGCAGCCGTTGGTGGCGATGGACCGCGGCCGGCCGCTGGCGTTGTCCTTCGCCCAGGAACGCCAATGGTTTCTCTGGCAAATGGACCCCGCCAGTGCGGCCTATCACGTGCCCACGGCACTGCACCTGCGCGGTCAACTGGACATCGGCGCGCTGGAGCACGCGCTCCAGGCTCTGGTACAACGCCATGAGCCGCTGCGCACCACCTTTGTGGAGCAGGGCGAGCAGACTTCGCAAGTCATCCATGCAGCCGTGACAGTGACGATCGAGCGCCAGCGCGTCGATTCGGCGGCGATCGAACAGGCCGTGTCCGAGGAAATTCAACGCCCCTTCGACCTGCGCAGTGGTCCGCTGATGCGGGTCAAATTGCTGGAAGTGGCGGCGCAGCATCATGTGCTGGTAATCACCCAACATCACATCATCTGCGACGGTTGGTCGATGCACGTGATGGTCGACGAACTGGTGGCGCTCTACCAGGGCGACAGTGCATTGCCAGCGTTGCCGATCCAGTACGCCGACTATGCCCAATGGCAGCGTGACTGGATGGCGGGCGGGGAAAAACAGCGCCAGCTCGATTATTGGTGCGGGCGCCTGGGCAGTGAGCACCCGGTGCTGGAGTTGCCACTGGACTATCCGCGCCCAGCGGTACAAAGCCATCGCGGTGCACGCCGGCAAATCCATCTGGACAGCACGCTGGTGGCCGAACTCAAGGCGTTGGCCCAGCGTGAGAACGTGACCTTGTTCGTGCTGTTGCTGGCCTCGTTCCAGACCTTGCTGCATCGCTACAGCGGTCAGTCCGAGATCTGCGTCGGTGTGCCGATTGCCAACCGCACGCGTCTGGAAACCGAGCGGCTGTTGGGTTTCTTCGTCAACACCCAGGTAATGCAGGCCGAGCTGCACGGGCAAATGCCCTTCGCGCAGTTACTGACTCAGGTCAAGCAGCGCGCCCTCGAAGCCCAGGCCCATCAAGACCTGCCGTTCGAGCAATTGGTGCAAGCCTTGCAACCGGAGCGCAGCCTCAGCTTGAGCCCGTTGTTCCAGGTGTTGTTCAACCACCGCGTGACGTCCGCCGAGCGCCAGTTGCAGCAGCTTACCGACCTGCACATCGAAGCCCTGAATTGGGATGAAAGCGTGGCCCAGTTCGACCTGGCGCTGGATGTGGAAGAAAGCCCGACCGCGTTGCATGCCTCCCTGAGCTACGCCACCGACCTGTTTGCGCCTGCCACCATCGCGCGCATGGCCCGGCATTGGCAGAACCTGTTGCAGGCGATGGTTGCCGATCAAACTCAACCTATCGGCCAGTTGCACTTGCTGGATCAGGACGAGCAGCAACACATTCTGCAACTGTGGGACCGTACCGCGTCCGGCTTCTCGGCCCGGCGTCTGGTGCATGAACAGGTGGCCGACCGTGCCCGCGAGACCCCGGATGCCGTCGCGGTGAAGTTCGCCGACCAGCAACTCACTTACGGCGAGCTGGATCGCCAGGCCAACCGCCTGGCCCACGCGCTGATCGCCCGTGGCGTCGGCCCGGAAGTGCGGGTGGCCATTGCCATGCCGCGCAGTGCCGAGATCATGGTGGCGTTCCTTGCCGTACTGAAGGCCGGTGGCGTGTACGTCCCGCTGGATATCGAATACCCGCGTGATCGCCTGCTGTACATGATGCAGGACAGCCGTGCGCAGCTGCTGCTCAGCCATACCTGCGCCCTGACGCAATTGCCGATTCCCGATGGGCTGGAAACCCTGGCCATTGACCGTACCGAGCCATGGGCGCTGTTGAGCGACAGCGCGCCGGACGTCGTACTGGACGGCGACAACCTCGCCTACGTGATCTACACCTCCGGCTCCACCGGCATGCCCAAGGGCGTGGCCGTGGCCCACGGGCCGTTGGTGGCGCACATCATCGCCACCGGCGAGCGCTATGAAACCAGCCCGGCC
>NZ_JASLAW010000047.1 GCF_030147005.1 Pseudomonas sp. | reverse complement strand
AGCAAGCTCCCTCGCCACAGGCCGACGGTTGCCTGCTCTAGCGCTTAACTGACTGGCATTGTGGCTTGCCTGCGAAGGCGGTGTGTGATCTGGCGCTTTTTTGGCTGATGAATCCGAGCTTGCGGCAGGTCAGCCGCCGCCGATGTTCAAGGGCATGGCGCAGGCTAGTCGGCGCTAAAGAACAACGTCCTGGCCAGCGGCAGTGCAATGTTCGAACGGCGAATCACCAGGGTTTGTTGCACGCGTCCGGTCTGGCCGGTGCGCATGCTCGCGAAAGCCTGGGCCTCGACGTCGGCCTGGGCCTGGCGTCCCAGGCGTTCCTGTTGCAGGGTCTTGATATGCGCCGCTGTGAAATGGTCGTCCGGGCCCTGGCTTCTTTCGTAATGAAAGTGCGCGTAACACAACGGTTGGCCGGTGCGTGCATCGAGAACCGCATACACCTGCAAAAAGTCTTTGTCTCGGCCTCGCAGCGCCACCCGGCTGCCCTCACGCACGATGCGCACTTCGTTGCGAGCTTGCAGAAACGCAATGTCATTCGGGTTTTCAAGGTTGTTGCGGATGGCCTCGATCCGGGCGTTCAACCCGGCCTCCTCCAGCTGTTGCGCCGCCGCCCGCAGATCAGCCTCCAGCGTCCGGGCCCTGTTCAGTTGCGTGGTCGCCAGCCGGGAGGTGTCCATGCGTCTGCGTTTGGCGGCAATTGCATCGGCGGCCCAGCTTCGGGTTCTGGCCTGGGCTTGCAGCAGTTCTTCCAACGACGCCGGTTCGTTGGCCTTGGGGATCATGGTTTGGACTTTTTCAATCGCTTTGGTGACATCGCGCAGCAGCGGCTGGCTTTTGTTCAGCAACTCGCCCAACTGGGGATCGGGCTGAGGGGGCCGTTCCTCCGGCGTTTGCTCCCAAACGCCGTCATCGGCTTCGGTAAACGTGCCGATGACCGCGCCCACGGAATCGAGCACCTGCGCGGTTTCAACCCCCGGTTGCTCGGTCAACTCACTGATCTGAGCAATGTACATATCGCGATTGCGCGTTCGAATGAGTTTTTTACGCCGGGCGCCGGCACCGGAGGCGCCAGGTTTGGGCGTCGGTTTTGCTTTTGGCCGGCGTGGCGCTTCGGGCTGCGGCTGCAACAGTTCGCTCAGTTGCTTTTCCACTTGATGGTGCATGCTGGTCAGCAGCTCTTGAAGTTTTTCAAGAGACGCCAGGTCGAATTTTTCCGGCTCCATGGCGCGCCAGAACTCAATCTGATCGTCGGTTTGCGCGTAGATGCTGTCAGCGTTTTCCAGCAGCTCGATTCGCTCCGCCGTGGTCATTTTCATCTGGTGGGATTCAGACACCGATTTACTGGCCATACGGGCGCGCTTGATGCATTCGATGACGCTCGCAAATAGCTCGTCGGCAAACTTCGGGTCCGATACGTTGATGGCGTTTCCCCACAAGGTGGTCAACTGCAAGGTTTGCAATTCCTCGATCGAAGGCCGCTCGGCCAGCGTGCCGGCGAGCTCCTGGGCCTTGTCCCAGCCGAGCACGGAAACACTGTTCAGCTCGTCCATATAGGTTTTTTCCAGGGTACGCCAGCGAATGGCCCGCTCATAAATGCCCGCCAGCTCATGCATGATCGTTTTGAGTTCAAGGGCGCTTTGAATATTGGTCTCAGACTCCGCTTCCTCCTCACTTGCGTCGTGCAACAGGTCCAGCAGCGGTAACAGCTTGTCGTTGCGCTCGACCATTTGCGTGCGCGTCTGGTCGCTCAGCAGCCAGGTCGTCCTGATCACCGACTCCAGTGCCTCGATCAGATCCGTTTCATAATGCTCGCGCGGTCCCAACGACCGCAGCGCCTTGAGGTCATGCAGTTCCTGCTGCGCAAAGGTCAGTTTGTTTTCCACCTCCACGCTGTAGCGCTGTTGCGCCTGTTTGCGCGCTTGTTCGGTAATCGTACCCTCGGGCTGCAGGGCGACCCCACGGGCCACTTCCATGGCGACGTTGGCGCGGGCCCGGCCCAGACTCGCTTGCGTATAGCTGCCTTCCAGCGCTTGCCGGTAAGCCTGCTCGTTGTGCAGAAAACGCTCCAGGGATTCATCGGCGCCGCCACGTAAACGCAGGCCCAGGTCGAAATCCCACTGGCCCTTGCCAAGGTGTTTCAGCCAAGGCCCCTGGGTGCTGCCGTCGGCACTGATCACCCGCACAAGGCCCTGCTTGATGTCCACCCGATACAGATGCCCGCGAACCAGCGCTTGCCATTGCCGCGGCACCTGCGCCTGGTCGTGGAACAAGCCTTGCCGAGCGCCACTCGTCTCGGCGCCCTCCAGGGTACTCGGCCAGGGTTCGGAAAACGCCTTGAGGCTGAACGACCGCAACCGCGCCTGCTGTTGCGCCGTGAGCACATTGCGCGCATTCGCCCAACCGCCGGGCTGCGTATACGCGGCGGGCGCCGGTATTTGCTCAATCGGCACTGGTGTTTCAAACGCGGTCAACGGTTTGGCCAGGGCCAGGTCGGCGAACACCGGATGCTCCAGCTCCAAGTGCCGCTGCACGTCGCTGGGCGTGGCCTGATGGGCAAGAATCACCATCAGGTTGATCAGCACGTCCATGAGTGAAATGGCTGTCACTTGCGAGTCGTCGCTCAACAACGCGGGGATGTCGTGCTGCAGGCTGTCGACCAGCTGAAACAGCCAGCCCCCCAACATCAACGGCCCGCGAATGAACGGCAGCACGCTGCCAAACAGCAACCAACCGAGCGTCTTGAGGTTGGCCCAGCGTTGTTCGGTATTCGACACCGACTGTTGGTCGGCCAGGGCCACCAGGGCATTGGCCGTGGCAGTGAACACCTGGCTGGTCGGGTCTTCGTCATTCACCTGCTTGCTGAGTTGGGCGGGCGCCGGTTTTTCATACAGCGCAAACTCATCGCCGGGCAGAAAGTGACGAATATGCGGCTCATGAAACCCTCGATTGGCATAAACCGCGTACCGACGCGGCGCGATCCAGGTCAGCACCGAGTCCTGCAAGTCGCCCGGCGCCTTGATCGCATCGAACAAGGCCTCGATGGACTCATACTCCTGCAACATCGGGCTGAATAACGGGCGGTAGAGCACATGCGCGCCGTCCTGCCCGTCCCGTGGCCCGATGATGAACATCGTGGCAACCTCATCCGGTTCGGCTGCAGCCGATGCCTTGAACGCCAGCGGCCACAGCGCCATGGCCTGGCCGGCCAGTCGACGTTCGGCCTCGGTGGGCAGCAAGGCGGCCTGCACCCGTTGAAAACCGGCCTGGGTCAAGCCGTGCTCGCCCTTGATTTTCAACGCCAACGCCAACATCGGCAGTTGCACGCGCAATTGCCGGCTGAACACCTGCCGACGGCGCGCCGACTCGACGGGGTCGTCCAGCAGGTTCTTTTTCAACAGGCCGGGGTAGGCTTGGCCGACATCGACCTTGCTCACGCACGCCTTGAGCACCTCGTAGGTCAACCATGCCGGCGCCTTGGCGCCCTTGAGCGTGATGGATTTGGGCGCGTGAGGAAGGCCGACCAGGTTTTCCATCGCCAGTTGGGCCAGGGTCAGGGTAATCGGCTGCACTTCGCCTGCGATAAAACCGCCCGGCACCGGTACCGCCGTGGCGATCACCCGGTCGAACCTCAGCGTGATGTCCGCCGGCTCGACGTTCGCCGCCTTGGGCTGCGCCTTCAAGCATTGGCGCAAGCCGTTTTCGGCGAAGGTTTCGATGGGGTCGATGCCCTCAAGAAAATGCTTGCCGGCGTTTTCATGCAGGGCCAGTACCTGCTTCTGTAGCAGGCGCGCATGGGCAATGGCGTCCTCGTGACCGGCGTGGGCCAGCCACAGCGGCATTTCGCTGCGAACGCGTTGCTGAAACGGGGTCAGGCGCGGGACGAACCAGCGCCGTGCGTCGAGGATGTAACTCAGCAGGGCCTGATAGTGCTCGGCGGTGCGCGGCACCTTCAGGTCGATACTGGCGAGTTCGCGCAGTTGGCGCGCCAGATAACTTGCGGCCAGGGCATCGAACGGGTCGCCCTGCACCGGCTGCACAAACCATTGCCCGGCCGTTTCGGTGGGCAGCGTACCGGTAAAAGCGGGCAGCAGCGCGGCGAGATCGTCCAGGCTGTCGAGCACCTGAATACCGCTGGCCGGGCTGAACAGCAACCGCTGTCGCTGGTCCTTGGCTGACTGGCTGAGCAACAAAATCGGCAGCATGCGCGCCTGCTCGGCCGACTGCCCCTCGCCCAGCACATGCACGGTGTCGACGCTCACGCTGCCGCCATGCAGGCTCCACTGCGAATCAGGCCGCGAGCCCTGCACCAACGCCTTGGGCAAGAGCGCGGCGAACGCGTCATCGCTCATGCCGGGCGGCTTCGGCGAATCATGAAGCAGCGCCAGCAAGTGATTGGACAGCACGCCCCAACGCGGTACTTGCAAAGCCTGCGGTGCAACCCACCACGCCTTCACGCTCCGGGTATACACGCTGGCCAACAGCGCCCCGCATTGGTTGATCAAGCGCTCGATGTCGGCAAGGGGCGGGCCGCCAGGCACATACACCTCGCGGTACTTGCCGGCCACCCGATGATGGTGCTCCATCAGTTGCATGCGCGTGGCGCCGGCCATGCGCTCAACCACCAGTTGCGGGAGTGTGTGGTAGTCGTAATAGGGCGGCTCATCCGAGCCATCCGGCAGCGGTCTTGGCGTGCCGACAACCAGCCGATAAGCAGCAAAATTCTGCCCCGCGAAGTGCTTGTCCAGATAAGCCTGGGCACTTCCCCTGGCCACGCTGAGCAGCGAAGGCGGCTCACTGAACAGCGTTTCAATCATCCCGATACGGGCCTGGCGTGACGTCGCCGCTGAAGTTGCGGCAAGCGGTGCCTGGGTTTTAATAGTTGCGTCTGACGTTGTCATGGGGACAGCTCCGGAGAAGTTGTCGGCAGACGCTACTGTGTGTCGGCGGCGCACACGCGCTATAAAATTATGCGTTCGCTGGAACACGCATCCCGGCGTAAAACGCTTGAACATGTGCAATTCGAAGCGAATAAAAAAAGGGGCTAAACATGTATAACTTCCGTTCGTTTTTTGGTTCTTTGCGTCAATAAAACCCGGCACTCAATGCCCACATTTCAAACTTATTGTGCCTGCCCTGCGTGCTTAAACTGCCTGCTCATTACCTGCACAAGGCACCCCTCATGTCAGTGGTTCAAACGGCCACGTCCGCAGCGTCATCCGACGACAAAGGCGTACATTTCGACGTTATCTCTCAAGCCCTGCCCACCTGGGCAAAACAGGCTCAGCCCAAGCGCCTCAAGGCATTGGGTGAGGCCAAAAAAACTATCCGCGACTGGTACCGAATACGCTCGCCCCAACATGACGTATTAAAAGACGCGGTGGCCAAACAGTGGGAAGCGCAAAACGCGGTCGATAAGCAACTTAAAGACTTGCAAGCCATCGACAGCTTCGCCGAGCCGCTATTGAAACACGCCCTCAAAGAACAATACGGCGTGGAAGAAGATGTACGCGACACCTACCTGAAACTGTATATCCCGACCGGCGCTGTTATCCGTGGCGCCACCAGCAAAACCTTCTCGTTATTGCACGCAGCCTTGCACAACTTCAGCGCAGGGGAAACTTTCACCAACGAGTGCTCTTTCACCACCCGCCCCGACGCCGAGGGCCGGTTCGAGGTCAAACACATCAAACACCGGATGACCCTCGGGCAATTCAAGACGCTGGTGCGCAAGCTGGATATCGGCGCCCTCTACCAGCAGCATCTTGAAGAACAGTTGGGGCTCAAACAGCCGGTGGTCGCGGGGGTCTTGCGTGCCAGGGTCATCCGCAGCCAGCAAGCCGCCTTCAGGGCCGCGATACACAGTGCATTGATGATGGGGCATATCGACCACGCCATGCACAACCTGCTGCCCGGCCTGATCGAGGGCCGCACCGACCTCAAACTCAACCGCTTGCCGGTGCGTTGCCACGACCTGGTGATGATGGACACCGTGCTCACCGGCATCGTCTTGATCGGCCCCGATCTTTTGCGCAGTCGCGAGCCGGCGCCCATCGTGGTCTACCTGCCCGATGACCCGGAACACCCGCTCAAGCAATACCCCGATACGCGCGCCTTTGTGCAGGAACTCACCCGCCAACTTCGCCAGCCGGACTATCAACAGTTCTTTTGCCGTTTCGTGCCCCAGGCCAGCCGGGGGTTGTTTCTGGCCAAGCTCAACGATCGCCTGAGTAACGTCACCTGGCATCCCAGGCAACCCCTGAGCGCCCTGCCCAGCTGGCGCGATACCCCGGTCGACTCACCAAACTTGCAGCTTGGCGTGCGGGGGCTCAAGGAAGGGCTTTGGAGCCACCTGCACCGGCAAAAGCTCAACCAGATACTCAACGACAGCCGCGAGATCGCCGTGAGCACCGCCTATGCCGACCGCATGGCGCGCTGGGCCTGGTGGGACAACCTGGAGAAAATCCTCGCTGACGTCCTCAACGTGGCGTTGCTGGTCGCCACCCCGTTCGTACCGGTGCTGGGGCAATTGATGCTTGCCTACAGCGCCTGGCAAATCGCCGACGACGTGTTCGAGGGCCTGCTGGACTGGGCCGAAAACCGCAGCATCGAGGCCATCGAACATGCGGTGGGCGCGGCGCAGAGCCTGGTGCAATTGGGCCTGTTCGGCATCGGCACGCCATTGGGCGAGTTGGTCAAATTGAAACTCTCGGCCTTTGTCGACGGCTTGATCGCGGTGCGCTTGCCCAGCGGAAAACAAGCCCTGTGGAACCCCGACCTGACCCCTTACCGGCAAAAACAGCTGGCACCCGCGCCGGGGTCGAAAGCCGACAAGGAGGGCTTCCATACCCATGCCGGCAAAAAGCTCATGCGCCTGGATGACCATCACTATGAAGTCACCCAGGACCCGGACACCGGCCAGCATCGCGTGGTGCACCCCGAGCGGCCCGAGGCTTATCGACCGCAGGTGTACACCAACGGCGACGGCACTTTGGTGCACGAGGGCGAAGAGCCGCTGACCTGGAGCCCCCAGCGCCTGATGCAACGCCTCAGCCCGCTCACGGCGCAGCTGGCGCCCGCGCAGCTGGAGCAGATTCGCGACATCAGCGGCGTCGGCATCGATGACCTGCAACGCATCTATGTCGAAAACACCGAGCTGCCGCCACTGCTGAACGACACCCTCGAACGTGTTGAATTGCGCCAGGACGTCGACCACTGCCTGGCGCACGTGCGCAACGGCGAACCGACCGGTGAAGCAGACAACTGGACCGCACAAACCCTCACGGAGCTGCCGGGATGGCCGGCCGATAGCGCCATTGATGTGTTCGACGCCGCCGACCTGAGCGGTGATCCCATACGGTACGGCAACCGCGACGCCGACCCCGCGCACACCCTGCGAATCACCCTTGAGGCCATACAGGCAGGACGCCTGCCCGAACAGCTTGTGGCGTTCCTGAACGAAGAAGCCCTCAAGGGCCTGCTCGGCAAAGACCTGCCCGCCGAACCCGCCGGACGGGTACAGGCATTGCGCGACCAACTGGCTGACTACCTCGAGACGCAAAAAGATGTGCTGTTCGACCATCTGTACCGCAACGCGCAGCTCACCGACGACGCCAGCGGCCAATTGCTGCAAGAGCATGTTCCCGGCCTCACCGACACGCTGGTGCACAGGCTGCTGCGCCACGCCTTGGCCAATGAGCGGCAGATCATGACCCAGGAACGCCGCGTGCCGTTGCGCCTCAAGCACCTGGCGCGGGAGCTGGCCTTCGAGGTTCGCGCGACCCATGCCTACGAAGGCCTGTACCCGAACGTGCCGCCCAGCGCCGACACCGAACGCCTGTTGCTCAACGCGCTGCGGTTGCACACCGATACCTTCGGCGACCTGCGCCTCAGCGTCCACACCGGCACTGCCAACGGGCCCGTGCGCTGTAGCGTGGGGCCTGATGACGCGTCGATTTCCAAGGTGCTGATCCTCAAGCAGGACGGGCGCTATGCCTTGCCCGAAGCGCCTCTGCAAACCTTCGACCTGTATGAAGCCACGCTGCGAACACTGCCCGAAGACCGTCTGACCGCCCTCGGCTACCGGCCCGGCCAGGGCCATGCGCTCCAGCAATGGCTAAAAGCCAAACTGCTGCCGCCCGCCGAACGCCGCACCGTACTCGCGCAACCGCCGGTGTTGCCGGTGGCACAACGCGAAACCCTGCTGCTGCTGCAACGGCCGCGCTTCAAGGCGCTACGCCAACTGTTCAGCCGTGGCCGGTCGGTTGAAGCGCGCATCCGACGCCTCTACCCACGCATGACCGACACCGAAGTGCAGAGCTACGTGACGCTGATGGGTACGCCTGAAGGGCTCAACACACTGGAGGCTTTCTAGGCCGAGAAGAAAAGGTTGGAGATGGACCTGCAAGAGTGGCTGCTTTCGCCCACGCATTCCGGCATCCGCCGGCAGGCAGACAACGAGCGCCTGTTCCGGATCGAGGTGAGCGGCGCGTTGCGCGTGTGCTGGGAACAACAGCCACACAGCTACAGGTCCGACTATGGCGACCTGCTTTTTGGTCGCAAACTTGACCTCAGCGGTCAAAACGTCAACGGCAACTTCAGGAATTTCCCCAGGCTTCGCGCAGATTTCGGGCACGTCACCAGCCTGGATTTGGCCGGAGCCGACATGCTCGATGTCGACGCGATTTTTTTGCACAACTTCCCCAACCTCTCCAGCCTGGACCTGGCCGGCAACAGATTGACCGAGCTGCCCGCGGCCTTAAGCGAGATGCCTCGGCTCACCGTGCTGGGGCTGGCCGAAAACCCGATCCGCTGGACAGAATCAAGCCTGGCCGAACTCACGCCCTTGAACCATTTGCGCGTGCTGATCATGTCAAACAACCCGCACTTGCAGATGCCGCCGGATGTCGGCCGCATGCCGGAGCTGCAAGCACTGATGCTTAACAGCACCGGCATCCGCGACTGGCCGCAGGGGCTGTTCAACTTCGTGCGCCCCACCGCTTTCGTGCTGGATATACGCAACACCTCGGTAACCCGGCTGCCCGCCGTGGAACCCGGCTCCTGGGAGGCGCAGATCGTGCTTCGCACCCGCCTGGATCGACAAAAGCTCGACTTCGACAGCGAGAACCTGATGGTCAGCCTCAGGCGTGCCAATGGCCTGGACCCTCATCGCACCTACCCTGCGCGCGGTGAAACCGACAGTGTGTTCTGGCTGCAAGACCAACCGCCAGAGCAGCAGGAACACTTGCAGCAAGTGTGGGATGAACTGGAAGCCGAGCACGGTTCACAAGGATTTTTCGAAGTCATCCGAAGCCTGAACCTGGAAGACAGCGTCTTTCAGACACCTGAAGACGCCGGCCGCTACCGGCTCAATAAAGCGCAGCTGAGCGCGAATGTTTTGCGCATGCTCAAGGACATTCACGTTGACGATAAGCTGCGCGAGCGCTTGTTCACCATGGCCTCCGCGCCGTTCACCTGTGCCGACGCCGGTGCCGAGGTTTTCAACGCCATGGGGATCGAAGTGTTGGTGTACGAGGCTTACCGTGATTCGACGCCGCAGAATCTGGGGCCGGAACTGGCCCGGCTGGCGAAACAGAAATCGCGCCTGCAACAGGTCAACCGCATCGCCCAGGAAGACGTGCGCCACCGCATCACCGCCATCGCTAACGGCGGCCTGGGCCAGCACCTGAACACCGAAGTGGTCGACGGGATACAGGGCGAGGTCGATGAAGTGCAGGTGTATGCCGCCTACCAAACCGCCTTGAAAGAGCGCCTCGACCTGCCCTGGCTGGCCAGCCACATGGCCTATAGAACCTCGGGATATGTGTGGCTGGAGCAGATCAATCAAGCCTACGACAGCGTGCTGGCCCTGGAGGAAGGCGACGGGCTGGTTGACCAGATGCTGCAACACGACTTCTGGCGCAACTACCTGATGGAAACCCACCCGCAGGCGTTTCGCGACAATGTGTGCCTGCATACAGACGCCACCAGCGGCGTCGACGATCTGCGTTATGCGCAGAAGGATTGGGCGCGGGATCAGCAAAAGCCGGCGGACCAAAGAGATGCGCACGTCAGCGAGCAACTGTTTCAACAACTGACGGTGCTGGCTGACAAAATGGGGGTGCCGCACAGCGTGGTGCTGACGGGCGAGGAGATGAGCGATGCGACGTATCTGCGCATACTCGGGGACAGTGTGCGCGATGAGGCTGAACTGAGCCGGCGTTTGACGCGTGAGGTTTTGAGCCGGTTGGCGTGAGCGTGGCGGCCTGACAGCCGACGCCGGGCGAAGTGTGGGAGCGGGCTTGCTCCAATGCCAGTCAGTTAAGCGCTAGAGCAGGCAACCGTCGGCCTGTGGCGAGGGAGCTTGCTCGCGAAAGCGTTGGGTCAGTCAGCCCATGCATTGACTGGCCCAGCGCATTCACGAGCAAGCCCGCTCCCACATTTTGAAGCACGGTGCCTGGCTTACGCGCTTACAGCAACGCGTCAAACACCATGTGTACCGTGCCGGCGTAGTTGCCGGGGCGGTAGTCGTCGGGCGGTTTGACGGCGGCTATTTCCAGTTCCACGCGGTGGCCGGTCTTGGCCAGGGCGGCGCCGACGACTTCACTGCGGTCCAGGGACAGCGCCACGCCGTTGAATTTGACGCTCAGGTCGACCCGGTCTTCGCCGTTGAACAGGTAGGCTTCCTCGCCCAGACGCGCACCAATGCCGCCGCTGACATTTTTGACATCGAACAACGCACGCAAGGTGCTCAGTTGCGACGTTGAGGTGTTGTACGCCAGCTTTTGTTCGCGCTGCACCAGTTGCGGGTCTACCGGCAGTACATAGAAATTCACGGTCGGGATGTTCACGTACAGCTCAAAGGTTTCTCGCTCCACAGCGGCCAAGGCCAGGGTGGCGGGCAGGCAGAGCGCGGCCAGTGAAAGACCGGGTAGCAAGGGCTTGAACATAGATTTCACCTGTTGCTGGCTGGGGGCCGCGCCGCTGAGCGCCGCCTGCGCCTTTTGTATTGAACGGCACCACATGGACCGCCCGTTAAACTTCCGAATCCCAGATCACCGTGACCTGGCCCGAGTAATGCCTGGCGCTGAAGCCCTTGAGCATTTCATCGACTTCATCGGGGGGGATTTCAAAATGCAGCGTCCCCGGTTTGCGGTCGACATACAGGCTGGGTTCGAACAATTCGGTACCGCTGCCGTCGCGTAACAACGGCAACCGATTGACCGCTTGCCCGCGGCCGTCAACGATGCCGTAAGGCAGGCTCACGCTAATGTTTACCGGCACCGAATGGCCGACGGAGGGCTCCCATAACGCGCAGGTATTTGCGTCGCTGTACCGGCATTCAAGGCGCATTTTGAAGCGTGAGGAGGCCGCGATAAGAAATGTCTGGTCTCGGAACAGCCGTGTGGGTTTGCGCCCGCTCTGCAACCACTGCTGCCAGCCGCCCAGCGGTTCCAGCTCCACGCGGTCGCCGCCAGGGGGAAGTTCCACCTTGAGCACGTGTTCGACATTGAGCGTGAAGTTGAAGGTAAAGAGTTCGTCGTCGGGGATCATCACATCACCGAAGTCGAAATCGCCGTTTGGCCCTACGCGGAAAGTGATAGTCCCGGTGTATTGCCCGGTTTTCATTTTCAACGGGTTGGGTGTGCGCAACTCGTAGGCGAACTCCAGCAGCGAATGCCAGAACGAGGAAATATCCATAGTTGGCGTTCGGCTACAGACACCGGCGTTTTCCGGCACGATCCAGAAAAACAGCGCGAAACTGTTTCCCGCCGCAATATAGTTGGTGCTGGTGCAAGGGCTGGGTGCCGTTCTCCAGCGGCTGGCCCAGCTTTCGCCGGACGGCCCGGCCCATGCCGACACGCCTGGCGGGCGCGGCAATCCCCAGGCTCCGCCCACCCCGGCGATGCGCATCTGCACAATCTCGGTGGCGCCTGTTGCGCTGTGAGTGACCTGCACATCGCGAAAATCGGAAGGCACCTTATACATCATGCCTTGGCGTGGGTCGGTGTGATTGGCGAGGATCGGCCCATTCGAGCGAACGACGAAGGGCACCCGAATGCTGAATATCCCCAGCGCCTTGCAGATGGTCGGGATGTGCCCAGGGCAAATACCACTTTCAGGAGTGGTATTGACGAACTTATTGAACGACGGGTTGCTGGGATCAGGCCGAAACACCGCCGTGATTTCCTGCACCGTCGCGCTCGCCGTTACGCTGAAAACGCCCGTCACCAACGCCAGCAGCAACGGAACGAACGATGGAAGCAGTAGGCTGCGCTGACGGTTCATCCTTTGATCTCGATCTGTTTTTTCTGGTTGCCTTCAATCAGGCTGAAGCGGTAGTAACGGCCCGGCTGCTTGTCGAACTGGAAGCTGCGACCGGCCATCACATGGTGCTTGATGGTGGGTTTGCAATCCTGCTCGGTGCTCACCGCGCAGTCTTTGAACTCATCGACCACCACCACGCTGTTGCCGTTGTTGCGCAACGCGTACTTATCGGGCGCGTCGTGCACCACGGTGTCGAAGCGGGTGTTTTTCGGCCGCACGAAAAATACCGTGCCGTAACCGGCCAACACCTTGACCCCGGCCGCCAGCCCCTCGCGGTACGCTTCGCGCTCCTTGTCGTTCATACCGAATTCATCGTCTTGCTCGGGCATTACCGGGATGAAACGCACGCGAAAATAACGCTCTTTGTCGCGCTCGCCCATAAACAGCAAACGCGTGCCCTGGGTGGCGTTGGCCGGCACGATCAGCCGCGCCGGGCTGGCCATCAAGCCATCGCGAGAGACGGCGCCGGGCTGGTTTTCCAGGGGCACCTCGCGGTAGGTACCGTCATCGTTGAACTGCATTTCGAGGATGTTGACCTTGACGAACGCGGTGGACGTGCCGCCGTTGAACACGCGCTTCATGTAGGTACTCTTTTCGCCATCGAGGTAGTCGTAAACCACCCCGACATTGATCTGCGGCCCGGCTTGAACGCCCTGAAAGACTGCGCACAAACTCGCTGCTACTAATAAACGTTTCATTTCTACCAACCTCAATGCGTTGAATCGGACCTCTGCGGCCACAGGTTTAACCGTGCGAATCCCAGTCACCGCCGAACAGGTGCAACGGCAGTGCTCAAGCCTGTCAGCCGGCGGCGCGGTCGGTGCGGGCAACATCGGCCAGGGTGTCCGGCGTGCAGCGCAGATCACCGATCATCAGCACGTCGCTTTCCTGGCGGGCCTGGCTGGGGTCGAGACGGAACTGGCAGAGCAACTGGTTTTTGTAGCGCACCTCCAGGGTCGGCGCGCTGGCGTTCATTTCCATCGAGAAGAAGCCGTCCACTTCACTCACCCCACGGCTGGCGTGGTTGATCACGTGGTGACCCTTGAGCGGTTGACCCTGGGCGTCCAACAGGCGTCCGAGCACGGTGACGGTTTTCATCACGATGATCTTGCGATAGTCCACCCCGCCCTTGTTCAGGTGATAAGCCGTGCGGGTGGGTTGAATACTTGCCGCCGGGGGATGGTTGCCCTCGAAATCGAAGGTGACCATGCTGTTTTTATAGGCGGTAATCGGCACGAAATTACGCCCCGGCCGCAAGAGGGCACCGCCGCCGGTCAAGTCGTCGGCGCGCAGGGTGATGTCATCCAGGTCGGTTTCCACGTCCACGATCATGCCCGCGCCGCGCCCGTGGTACTGGCTGCTCATCACCATCTTCTGCCCGCCCACGGCGACCGTGCTGCTCAGGTTCAAGCCGCCGGTGAGCTCACCGCTGAAGGAGGAGCGCTGCACAAAGCCATCTCCGTACAGGCTGTCGGTGGCAAAACTGGCCATGCCCGACAGGCCGACGCCGTAGGTATCGGTAATGGCTGTGGCCGAGACGCTTTGCAGAACATGGCCCTGCAGGTCCTTGCGGTAAGTCACCGAGGCGTTGTTGTCACGCGCGCCGTCGCGGGAAGTGCGCGTGCCGATGCTGCCGGACCACTGCTCGCCCGGACCGCCGAGCGCCATGGTGATGCTGAGGTCGACGCCACGGTTGCGCCGGTCACCGGTGCTGGAGCTGGCCGGGCGGTCGAACACTGAAAAACGCCAGCGCGCATCGCTGCCCATCACCGTGCTGCGCTGGGTCCAGCCCAGGTCCAGCCCCAGGCCCTGGGTGTTGCCTTCGCTGTAGGCCAGCCGGCCGTTGATCGACGTGTTCACGCTCACACGGTGGTTGAGCGACAACGATGAGTTGCTGGTCTGGCCGACGTACACATTGCGCTGACGAATGCGCGTGCCATCGGGCAGGCTTTCGTAGGTGTTGCGGGTGTCGAGCCAACTGCGGTTATGGCTGACCACCACGCTGCCCCGGCTATAGCTGTACAAGCCTTGCACATCCATGCCGGTGCCGTGCTGCTCGGTCTGGTAGACGTTGGCATACACGCTCGTATTGTTGGCAATTGTCCAGTCGATGGACGTGCCGTATTGCATTTTCTCCTTCACCTGGCGCGTCGACAGCCCCAGCACCACACGCGGGTGCAACAGGTAGTTGAGGCCGAAACCCGCGGTGGTGAACCCGTCGGGCTGTTCTTCATAGTTGCTCAGCAGCCGGGTTTCGCGGCCGGCGAACAGGTTGTAGCGCCAGCGGTCTTCGGCGTTGCGCCAGTTGTTGGGTTTGTACACCAACTCCTGGGTGGTGGCGGTGACTTGCCCGTCTTCCACCAGGCGTACTTCCACTTCATAAATACCGCCGGGCAGCGGGCGGGTATCGAGGGACTGTAAGCCGGCACTGACCGACTGGGTATTGATCAACAAACCGCTGCGGTAGATCTCCACCGCCGCCTGGCGGTTGGCGGTGACATAGATCGGATACACGCTGGGCTTGGGGTTGTTGATGAGCAGGCTGTCGGAGCTGCCGAACATCACGCCCAATGCCGTGTCGGGATTGGCGCCGAACGATCGGATCTGGCGCGTCAGGCCGTCGGAACTTGGCGTGAAATAGCCAAGCCGCAGGAACTGGCCGTCCATTTCCCGTTGGGTATAAAGCTCATGGACGGCGTGGTAGACCTTGTCATCGTCCGGGCCGCCCTGGCGCGAGAGCTGCAGGTCGAACGACTGGCTCCAGTTACCGATGCTGGAATTGGCATTGAGGCCATACCGCCCGCCCGTGGGCTGGTCCTGGCCGCCATTTATATTAAGTTGGTTATTGAAGATCAGCCCGAAACTGCCGGCCTCCGGCTGATCGTAATAACGTTTGGTTTCGGCACTACGCTCGACGTTCTGCGTGAGGATCGAAACCAATGAATTTTCGAGACTGTAATGCACCGCCAACAACCCGGCCGGGCAATCGGTCTCGCACGCGCCCAGCAAGATGCCTTGTGTCAGGCGTTGTTCCCATTCATCCCGCTCGTTGACCTTGATCGAACTGTCGCCGGTCTCGGTAAACTCCAGCAAGGTCAGGCGGTCGTCCCGCCCGAGCACGATCATTGCATCGCCAAGATATTGCTGGTCGAGTTCTATACGCACCACCAGGGGCACATCGAAAAAGTGTGTTTCAAAGTCAGCGGGTAAACCCTTGGCCTGGGACAACAGACTTTTCGGTGTCGTGCCTGGCGCAGTCGGCGCGGCCAGAACATCGGCGCAAAGCAACAGCGCGAGGGCACCCGCGAGGGGGGTCTTCGGAAACATCGAGGCATCTCACAATCAGACGTTCAGAGTGTGGAAGCAGGCCGACCGTAGGGGAGTGAACAACCGGCCCGCTAAGTTATGCCGACGGTCTGGAGAAGACCATCAGGCATCCGAACGCATCAAGGACGAGGCACAGCGTCGAAGATGACGGTCAAGTCGGCGGTGTAGAGGCCGCTCTGGCTATCGGCCGGCTTGGCGGCGGCAATCGTCATGTCGGCTTGGGTGCCT
>NZ_JASLAW010000039.1 GCF_030147005.1 Pseudomonas sp. | reverse complement strand
GCATGGGCTCCAATCGACATAAAAAGCCGGTTTTTCCTGCACTTGTTTGGGGCGAAAACCCCTGTTTTCGGAGGCCCCGATGGCTGCCTATAACCTGCGCCAACTCAGATATTTCGTCACCACCGCCGAATGCGGCAGCGTCGCCGAGGCGTCGCGCAAGCTGTATATCGCCCAGCCGTCGGTTTCCACGGCAATCAAGCAGCTGGAAGACAGTTTCGGTGTGCAGCTGTTTATCCGCCATCACGCCCAGGGTGTCTCGCTCACCCCCAGCGGCGCGCGGTTTTATCGCAAGGCGCTGGAGCTGTTGCGGGTGGCCCATGAATTCGAACAGAACGCCTTGGCCGACAATGATGTGGTGGCCGGGCAGATCGATATCGGCTGCTTTGAAACCGTGGCGCCGTTGTACCTGCCGCGCCTGATCGCCGGCTTCAAGGCGCGCTGGCCGGGGGTGGAAATCCGCATCCGCGATGGCGAGCAGCAGGAACTGGTGCAGGCGCTGACGGCGGGCACAATCGATGTGGCGATGCTGTTCGAACACGACCTGGGCGGCTCCATCGAGACCACGCCGTTGATGCCGCCGCAGCAGCCGTACGCGTTGTTGCCGGCCGATCATCGCTTTGCACGGCAGGCCAGGGTGTCGTTGGCCGACCTGGTGCTGGAGCCGATGATTCTGCTGGACGTGCTGCCCAGCCGGACGTACTTCGTGAGCATCTTTGAAGAGCGCGGGTTGACACCGAATATCGTGTTCAGCTCGCCGTCGATCGAGATGGTGCGGGGCATGGTGGGGCGCGGGTTTGGCTTTTCGATTCTGGTGACCAAGCCGTTCAGCGAGTACACCTATGATGGGCAGAAGGTGGTGTGTATTGCGCTGGCGGAAACCGTCACCGGCTCCGGGTTGTCGGCGGTGTGGCTCAAACGCGCACCGCTGACCAAGCCGGTGCAGTTGTTCGTTGATTACTGCCGCGAAGAGCTGGCGAGGTTGCTGGCCTGAGTGCCAGAAATGTGGGGAACGTGGTGGTTTCAGAGGCGGATCGAATCCAGCATCCGCCGTAACATCGCATCACACCCAGCCAACTGTTCCACGCTCACAAACTCATCCGGCTTGTGCCCCTGGTCCATGCTGCCGGGCCCGCACACCACGGTGGGGATGCCCACTGCATCAAACAACCCGCCTTCGGTACCAAACGCCACGGTGCCAAACGCCCTGGAACCGCAAAACGCCGCGATCAGTTCTGCGGCCTGGCTGCGCTCATCGGTGACCAGGCCAGGGTAAGCCGATAACTCGGTGAACCGAATCGAACTCTGCCTGCTCACGGCGTGCATGCGCGGCAGTACCTGTTGCATCGCATAGGCTTGCAACTCTTCAGCCACTTCACCCGGATCCATCGAGGGCAGTGCACGTACTTCAAAATCAAACCGGCAATCGGCAGGCACGATATTGAGTGCCTTGCCGCCGCTGATCACGCCGGTTTGCACGGTGCTGAACGGCGGATCAAAGCGAGGGTCCTGGTGCGCCCGCAAGCGTTGGCCGATGCGCCCGAGTTCGCCGATCAACTCGACGGCATGCTCAATCGCATTCACCCCGGACGGCGCATACGCTGAGTGACACGCCTCGCCATGCACATCGCAGCGCATCGCCAGCTTGCCCTTGTGGCCGAGCACGGGTTTGAGCTCCGTCGGCTCGCCGATGATGCACAGCATGGGTTTTACCGGGCGCTGCTCCAATACGGCGAGCAACGAACGGACGCCCAGGCAACCGACTTCCTCGTCGTAAGACAACGCAATGTGCACCGGCACGCGCAGAGACGCCTTGATCAGTTCGGGCACCAGCGCCAGCACGCAGGCGATATAGCCCTTCATGTCGGCGGTGCCCCGGCCATACAACTTGCCGTCACGCTCGGTCAGCTGAAACGGCGGCAGCGTCCAGGGCTGTCCATCCACCGGCACCACGTCGGTATGCCCCGACAACACGATGCCGGGCAGCGCAACCGGGCCGACGCTGGCAAACAGGTTGGCCTTGCTGCGCGATTCGTTGTAGATCAACTCACTGGCCACGCCGAAGCCCGACAGGTAATCGCGCACGAACTCGATCAACCGCAGGTTGGATTCGCGGCTGGTGGTGTCGAACCCCACCAGCGCCTGCAGCAGGTCGCGGCTGCGGCTCATCGTTCGTCCCCGGCCACGCCGTAGCCAGGCGAGCGGTCGGGGGCGAGGGCGCGGTCGATGTAGTCCTGCACTTGCGGGCGGTAGGCGTCCCAGAGTGTTTGCAGTTCGCCAATGGGCGCTTCATCGGCCCAGTCCACGCGCAAGTTGATGATCGGCCAGGTCAGCTCGCCCACCACCACCAGCGCGGCGGAATGCACCGGGCCGGCTTCGCCACCGGCGGCGATGGCCGCGTGCATCGCTGCCAGCAAGCGGTCCGCCAGTTGGCCTTCGCCGTGTTCGAAGGCGCTGACCATGGCTTCGATCACCCCTCGGTCGGCGAGCATATTGCCCGCCGCCACGCATTGTTCGCCCGACACGGCATTGTGGGTGCCCAGGGTTTCGCTGCCGCTGAAATGCCCGCTGCGGCCCAGGTGATCGATCGCGGTCAGTTGCCGGTACTGGCTGTAGCCGTTGCGCGTCAGGGCTGTGTCGATGGCGTCGGCAGGCGAGGCGCCTTGCTCCAGCCCATCGAGCACGTCCGGGCCGAGGGCCGGCAGCGTGATGTTCTGGGTGGCAACCGCCCCCACGCCTGGCCGCAGCCAGGGGCAACGCGCGCCCACGGCGATACTCGATGAGCTGATGGCGATGCCCAGCTGGCCGGTTTGCGCACAACGGCCGACGATTGAAAAGGTCATGGCTCGCCTCCTTACTCTGGAATAACCGCGATTACATCAATTTCCATCAGCCACTGGGGTTGACCCAGGGCCGAGACCACCAGCCCGGTGGAGATCGGAAACACGCCCTTGAGCCACTTGCCGACTTCCTGATACACCGGTTCGCGATAGCGCGGGTCGATCAGGTAGGTGGTGGTCTTGACGATATGCGAGAGATCCGAGCCCGCTTCTTCGAGCAGTTGCTTGACGTTCTTCATCGCCTGTTCGGCCTGGGCTCGCGGATCACCGAGGCCCACCAGCGCGCCATCGAAATCGGTGCCCACCTGGCCGCGCACATACACGGTGTTGCCGGCGCGCACGGCCTGGCACAGGTCGTTGTCCAGGCTCTGGTTGGGGTAAGTCTGCTGGGTGTTGAACATGCGAATACGCGTGTGAGTAGGCATCGTAAAAACTCCGAAAAAAAGGGGATCAGGCGCTGACAGGGGGCTGGCGAACCACCGGGGCGGCTTCGCGGTACTCAAGGTATTGACGCTGGATGGCGATATGGTCGGCCACGTACTTGGCGTCGTGCCACACGCCCCAGATAAACGACGAGCCACGGCGCGACTGCCAGGGCAGCCCGAGGAAATAAATCCCGGCCTCGCTGGAGACGCCGCGCTGGTGCCGGGGCTTGCCGGCCGCGTCAACTGCATCCACCTTGAGCCAGCTGTAGTCCGCGGCAAACCCGGTGGCCCAGATGATCGAAGTGATGCCGGCCTGGGCCAGGTCGAGTTTCAGGATCGGGTTTTTGATGCACTCGGCATCAGGGAATACGCGGCGGGCGTCGGGCTCCGGGGGCAGGTCGAGGCCGTTGCGCTCGATGTAGGCATCGGCCGCGTCCAGCAGCGCCCGGTAGTTCTCATCGCCACGGGCCAGGTTGTCCACCAGGTTGGCTTGGAACGTGGCCACATTGCCGTCGAACGCTTGGGTCAGCCCTACCAGGGTCATGCCTTGCTGGGCCAGCTCACGAAAATCGATGGTCTTGCCGCCGTGGGCGCCGCTCACCGCGATGGTCACGTGCTCGCGGCCAGGCTTCATCGCCGCCTGGTCCCACTCGCCCAGCACCCCCAGCCACCAGCAAAAATCCCGGTTGCGGTAAGCGCGAGGCGGGCGGTCATGGGCGCCGACCGACAGGTACACCTGGCGACCGGAGCGCTGCAATTCATCGGCGATTTGCACACCGGAAGAACCGGCGCCCACCACCAGCACGGCGCCTGCCGGCAGTTGTGCGGGGTTGCGGTAGTCGGCGGAATGAATCTGGTGCAGGGCGGTGTCTTTCGGCGCGATGGCCGGAATCACCGGCTTCTGGAACGGCCCGGTGGCGGCCACCACGCGGTTGGCTTCAATTACGCCTTCGCTGGTGTGCACGGTAAAGCCTGGGCGGCCTTCGTTGCGCACCACCGACGTGACCTCAACACCGGTGCGAATCGGTGCATTGAACTTGCGCGCATAAGCTTCGAAGTAATCCGCCACGCGCTCCTTAGGCGCAAAGCCGTCGGGCGCCACATCATCAAATTCCAGACCCGGAAAACGGTCATGCCAGGCCGGCCCGTTGGCCACCAACGAATCCCAGCGCCCTGTGCGCCAGCGCTCGGCGATACGGCTACGCTCGAGCACCAGGTGCGGCACGCCGTGCTTGCTCAAGTGCTCGCTCATGGCCACGCCGGCCTGGCCGGCGCCCACCACCAGGGTGTCTGTTTTTGTTATTGCTTGGGTCATGTGTCTGTCCTTGCGTAATGCAGTTGGATTCAGCTTGGGCATGACTTCAAGGCTAGGGGGAGGGTGGTTTTTAATAAAATATTATTAAGCTTTGGAGTGAGCATAAATATCGAATGCAGAAGCGCGGACGCCATAGAGCCACAGTGAGAAATATGATCCGGATCTCGAATGCGCGGTGTTGGCTGAACGTTGGAAGTGCCGGAGAATACAGCGCCGGGATCAGGAGGGGCGATTAGCACAAACGGGCTAAGTTACGATTTAAAGTCATGGAAGGAGCATGCAGTGTTGGAGATAAAAAGAGCGACCCCAGACGACGCAGACAGCGCATTTGAGATTCGCCGTGAGGCCATTCGCGGTCAGTGCATCGGCGCTTATAGCGCTGAGCAAATGGCGCTCTGGACCCGAGGATGTGCAAGTGATGGCTACAACGCGCTGATGGAACAACCGTTCTACCTGGGATGGGTGGACGGTCAGCCTGTCGCCACCGGCATGCTCGACCTTGCCAACAATGAAGTCGGTGCCTTATTCGTATTGCCTGCATTCACCGGGCGCGGGTATGGCAGGGCGATGCTCGATCACCTGGAAAACGTTGCGCGGCAGCAGGGGATTGCGCACGTGGTATTGGATGCGACGTTGAATGCGGTGAGTTTCTATCGTGCCTGTGGGTATGAGGGGGACGAGCAGGCGGTGTATCGCTCGCCGTCCGGGTTAGTGCTGGCGTGTGTGCCCATGATGAAAAAACTTGCGCCGAACTCCGATGCTGCAGGCCGTGATGGCGAGTGCCTTATCGGTTCGCGAAATTAGTGCGCAATTGTTCAATCACCCGTTCTATACCAGGCCCTTGAATCTGCGGCGGCGTGAGGCTCTCACCAAACTCACGCCACACAAACAGCGTCAGCTCAGCCCCGTCGGTCAAGGTTTCGGCGGATGTCTGCGAACCGAAACCCTGCAACGCGCGATAACGTTCGTCGTGCCAGAACGCTTGTTCAACCCAGTCATAGACCGGGATGAAGTGAAAGTGCAGCGGGAAACCCGGCATATGGCCGTAGCGGCTGGTATACAGCCATTTGGGCTTGAGCTGGGTTTGCATCACGCGCTGGGTCCGGGCGAGCAAGCCGCCCAGTTCGGCCAGTGCGGCGTCGGGCATGTCGGCGAGCGAATCGATCGGTGCCTTGGCGCCGAGCATCAGGTAGCCCGGCAGCTTCGACGCGAGATGATGGTTGAGCAGCCAGTGTTCGGTCTGGTGCAAGAGGTAGGCGGGGTCGATTTGCATGGGCACGCGTCCAGGTTGGCTGGTGCGGCAGGATAACAAGTATTCCCAGCATTTCTGCCGAGTTCGACTTCAATGCATCTTGCTATGGTCCATATGGCTATGATCCATCCCATCCAAACCGCGCGCTGGCGCTTTCACTTCGATGGTTTGCTCAGCGCCCTTGGCATCTTTCACCGTCAGGGTCAGCGGCACCTGGTCGCCTTCCTTGATCTGGCCGGTCAGGCCCATCAGCATCACGTGGTAGCCATTCGGGTCGAGGGTCACGGCTTTGCCCGCTGGCAACGCCACCGCATCCACCGGGCCCATGCGCATCACGTCGTCCTTCATGCTCATTTCATGGATCTGCACGTCCTTGGCCACCGGTGAAGCCACGCGCAGCAACTGGCTGTCGCTGTCGGCGGTGACGGTCATGAACGCACCGCTGGAAGGCTGCCCCGGCACGGTGGCGCGTACCCAGGCGTCGGTCACTTGCACCTGGGCGCTGGCGTGGGCGGCAAGGCCGAGCAGGGTGAGGCCGAAGGTGAGACGCTTGAGGTGTTGAACGGCAGTCATTAGCAGACCTCCATGACGGTGAGCAGGTCTTCTGCGCACTCTTTAGCGGTAAGGGATGCCTGCAAGCCAAGGCGCAGGTTGCCACGGGTATCGAACACGAAGCTGGTGGCGGTGTGGGACAGGGTATAGGTGTCACCGGCGGGGATCTTTTCATAGAAGATCCCGAACTCCTTGGCGGCCACGGCGATTTCTTCCGGGGTGCCGTAGAGGGCTTCGAAGCTGGGGTCGAAGGCCTTGACGTATTTGTCGAGAATCTCGGGGGTGTCGCGCTCGGGGTCCAGGGTGATGAACACCACCTGCATGATTTCACCGTCGCGGCCCATCAGTTTCTTGGCCTGGGCGGCACGTGCCAGGGTGGTCGGGCAGACCGCCGGGCACTGGGTGAAGCCGAAGAACACCACCGGCATCAGGCCACGGTACGAGCTCAGGGTGACGGTTTCGCCGTCGGTGTTCTTGAGCTTGAAGGTGCGCCCCATGATCTTGTCACTGAGGTCTTTGCCGTACTTGAAATTCAGCTTGGGGCTGTAGTCACAGCCGCCCAGCAGGCTGCCCAGGCCCAACAACCCCATGCCGGTCAGCACTTTGCGGCGGGTGAATAACGTACTCATCAACTGTGCATCCTGTGAAACGCCTGAATGGCCGTGCAACTGCCCACCCGGCTCTGAAAAGGAATAACGAGAAGGATGCAGAGTCTATCAACCCTGGCCACCCCGCGTAATCTGCGACGTTCTGCCACAGGGGCGTGCAGCGCTTCATCCTTTTGCGGCTTGGGTGGTAGAGTCGCCGCCATGAAATTGAGTCACCCCGACCGTGCGCTGATCGCCTGGGCCCTGTACTTTTGCGTGCTGGTGAGCCTGTTCGCGTGTGGTTTGGGGCATGGGCAGATGATGGGCCAACAGCTCAACGGCATCGGCGGCCAGTTCTGTTCGGTGGACGGCGGCCAGCCGGCAGTGTCCGACAAAGGGTTGGCTGACCCGTCTTCCAGCAACATCTCGAACTACTTTGCCTGCCCGGTGTGCGGTGCCGTCACCGTCGGCCTTGTATTTCTGATCGGCCTGGCCTGGTTGCTGGGCCTCAAGCAAACCCCGCGCGCGGCCCATGAGCGGCGCAACAAGGCGCCTCCGCGTTATTCCTGGCCGTCGGCCAACCCCCGCGCTTCCCCCGCATTCTGACGTGTGCTCTGGGCTTCCTGTAACCGGGAGGCGTTCTATCGTCACGACTGTGAGTACGCTTTATGAACCATCCGTTGCCAGCAGGCGCCAGCCGCCTGATCAGCAAGGCCACCCGATACCCGCGCGCGGAATCGGCCACGCCTGACTACCCAAGTAACGCCCGTTGTTTCGTGCACCTGGATGCACGCCTGCTCCCGCATTGGCACACCTTGTTCGACGTCTGCCCGGCATTGCTCAAGCTCGATCCGCCGGAGGGCTTGAACCTGTTTCGCAGTTTCATGACCTGGGCGTATCGCAACCAGCCACCGCTGGACTGGACTTATTATTTGAACGTGTGTCGTTGGCTGCTGAGTTCAGCGTACCGTACGCAAATCGATGCAGAACCTATTGACGCCTTCATGGCCGCAGCGGCCGCGCGCTGGGTGCTCACGGACAACAGCCAGGCGGCGGGGGTCGTCCTGAGCTGGCGTGGTTCGACCGTTTTCGATTGGAAAGGCTTTGATCGCAAAGGATTCGATTGCAACGGCGCCGCATTAAGAGCCGCAGAGCAACAAGCCTTGCCCGCGCCCGCCTGGGATTTCGCCTGGTGCCCCTTGAGTGAGGGAGGCGCGTTCAGTGCATGGCTGGCGGTACCTTGAAGTGGCCCGGTACTTAGTGCTGGTGCAATGAATAACGCGACAGGCCTG
>NZ_JASLAW010000212.1 GCF_030147005.1 Pseudomonas sp. | reverse complement strand
GCCAGTCAGTTAAGCGCTAGAGCAGGCAACCGTCGGCCTGTGGCGAGGGAGCTTGCTCCCGCTGGGCCGCGAAGCGACCCCAGAAAATGGGACTGCTGCGCAGTCCAGCGGGAGCAAGCTCCCTCGCCACGGTAAAGTGCTCCTCCTTAACTGACTGGCATTAGGGCTTGCTCGCGAATGCGGTGTGTCAGTCAGCCCGTGATTGGCTGAAAGACCGCATTCGCGAACAAGCCCGCTCCCACAATGGAACGGGCCTTGCTCAAATCACATGAAGATCGCGATCAGAATAATGATCGGAATCGGGATACCGAGGAACCACAGCAGTAATGAGCGCATCATGTTCTCCTTGAATTAACGAACGTAGTTAGGGGTTTCGACGTACACCACGGCATCCCGGCGGCGACCGCCGTAGGTGGCGGCGAAGCTGGCGAAGAACGCACCGATCAGCAGCGCGATAAAGGTCCACAGCGAGGTGTAGGCGGCGACTTTCGCAGCCGTGTCGGCGGCTTGCTTGGCTTTGACCTTGGCGTCTTCGACGGCTTTGCGGGCATCGCCATACACCTTGTCGATACGCGCTTCTGCATCGGCCTGGCTGAGGTTGGTGCGCTGGCTGATCAACTGGGCCAGGTAGGTACGGTCTTCCGGTGCCAGTTGGCCGTCATTGCTCAGGGTACGGGCAAAGATGCGACCGACCACGGCATGTGCAGCGTCATCGCTGACCGCTGCTGGGCGATCATCACGGAACAGGCTGTCGACGTAGTAACCGAAATCGCCGCTGTGTGCGCCCTGTGCTGCGCTGCCGGCGGCTTGAGACATGCCGCTGGCGGCGCCCGACACAACGTTAGCACCGGCTTTAACGCCGCCGCTCACAACACTGCTGACCGAACCGACCACCAGCATCGCAGTGATCAATGTCGCGACTGCCCAGGCCAGGAAGCCATGGGCGGTGTCGCGAAAATACACTTCGTCGCCATGCATATTGGCCCACTTAACACGCAACCTGCCGGCGATGTAGCCGCCCAGGCCCGATGCAACGATCTGGGTGAATGCCAGCCAGACAATCGTGGAAATGCCCAGGCCCTTGGCGCTCATGCCGCTGTCGGCCCAAGGCGACACCGCCGAAAAACCCAGGCCGAAACCCAGCAGCACCAGGATCAAAGACAGCGCAGCCGCCGCAGCGGCACCGGCAAAAATCGCCCCCCAGGAAACCCCGGAGAGCGTGCTCGATTCTTGCAGCGTGGTTGAAGATGTGATCATTGTTGTTTTGCTCCAGGCATGAAAAATAGTGTTACAACTCCCAAAAAGGACAGTGCAGGCAGCGTGCCAGCTAACGCTAAAAATAAAGTTCTTTGTTTTCAATGAGTTACATAAATTGAACTTAACCAACCCATGCAAGTTGCAATAAACGCTGATTTTCGACGGGCGTAATGCAATCCGCAGTGCTGACTTTCCCTGTGGGAGCGGGCTTGCTCGGGAAGGCAGGGATCATTCACTGAGGTGGCGTCTGATACGACGCCTTCGCGAGCAAGCCCGCTCCCCCAAAGGCAGGTGGTGCGGGGATAGGGTTTGTGTTGGTTTTGCCAAGATGAAGTTTTATTTAGGAAACATTCAGCAACTTCTTGGCAAAATGCCCACACTTCTAGTGTGAACGCTCACCAGGTAATCCTATGACCCGCATTTTGACCATCGAGGATGACGCCGTAACGGCCCGCGAGATTGTCGCCGAGCTGAGTAGCCATGGACTGGACGTAGACTGGGTGGACAATGGCCGCGAAGGCCTGGTCCGTGCCGTCAGCGGTGATTACGATCTGATCACCCTCGACCGCATGCTGCCCGAACTGGATGGCCTGGCCATCGTCACCACCCTGCGCACCATTGGCGTATCAACGCCGATCCTGATGATCAGCGCCCTCTCCGATGTCGACGAACGCGTGCGCGGCCTGCGCGCCGGCGGTGATGACTACCTGACCAAACCTTTCGCTTCCGATGAGATGGCCGCCCGCGTCGAGGTGTTGCTGCGGCGTAAAAGCACGGTCAAGGAATTCGAAACCGCCCTGCGCGTGGCCGACCTCGAATTGAACCTGATCAGCCGCGAAGCCAGCCGCGCCGAGCAGCCGTTGAGCCTGCTGCCCACCGAATACAAGTTGCTCGAATTCCTGATGCGCAATACCGGGCAGATCCTGTCGCGGATGATGATCTTCGAAGAAGTCTGGGGTTATCACTTCGACCCCGGCACCAACCTGATCGACGTGCACATCGGTCGCCTGCGCAAGAAAATCGACCCACCGGGCCTCCCGCCGCTGATCCGCACGGTACGAGGCTCGGGATATGTCATTGCTGAACCCCTCTAAAGGCTGGCGCTCTTCCAGCAGCCGTTTGCTGGCGCTGTACAGTTCGCTGTTCGTGGCGTGGAGTTGCATCCTCATGGGGGTGCTGTATTACGAGGTATCGGGTTACCTCAGTGACCTGTCGCGCCATTCGCTGATGCAGCGCCAGCATTTGTTCCAGCGTTTCGACGGCGAAGAACTGGTGGAGGCGCTGACCACCAGCATGACGTTCGACATGAAAGGCGTGGATGCCTACGGCCTGTTCGACGAGCAGTTTCATCCCTTGAGCGGACCGATCCGCGCGGTGCCGCCCGACCTGCCCCTGGATGGCAAGATCCACGCGCTGGCCAACTGTGTCGAGTCCGACGACCCGAAACTGCCCAAGGACAGCTGCGATGCCGTGGCCACCCACACCGAAGACGGCCGCTGGCTGGTGCTGGTGCGCGCCAACGGTTCGCTGTTCGGCGTGACCCGGATCATATGGCATGCCCTGCTGTGGGCACTGTCGTTGACCATCATCCCGGGCGTCGCCGGCTGGCACCTGCTGCGCCGTCGTCCGCTGCGACGCATTCGCACCATTCAGGCGAGCGCCGAGGCCATCGTCGCCGGCGACCTCACGCACCGCTTGCCGCTGTCCGACCGGCGCGATGAGCTGGACATGCTCGCGGCCATCGTCAACGCCATGCTCGATCGCATCGAGAAGCTGATGAACGAGGTCAAGGGCGTGTGCGACAACATCGCCCACGATTTGCGTACCCCACTGACGCGCTTGCGTGCGCAGCTGTACCGCATCAAGCAACAAGCGGAAGAAGACTCGGCCCATGCGGTGAAGCTGGATGACGCGATTGCCGAAACCGACACGCTGATGGCGCGTTTTCGTGGATTGCTGCGGATTTCGGAACTGGAAGACCACCAGCGCCGCTCGGGATTCTTGCTGATGGACCCGCTGCCGCTGTTGCGCGAACTGCACGACTTCTACCTGCCCCTGGCAGAAGAAGGCGCGCTGGAACTGGTGCTGCAGACCCCGGATTCACTGCCCTGGATTACCGGCGACCGTGCGCTGCTGTTCGAGGCCCTGGCCAACCTGCTCAGCAATTCGATCAAGTTCACCCCGCCCGAGGGCAAGGTGATCCTGCGCGCGGTCAATGACTTGGGCAGCACGCGAATCGAAGTCCTCGACTCCGGGCCGGGCATCCCGGCAGCCGAACGCGCTTCGGTGTTCCAGCGTTTTTACCGGGTCGATGAAAGTGATCAGCAAGGCGGTTTTGGCCTGGGCTTGTCGATCGTGGCCGCCATCATCAACCTGCACGGCTTCAAGCTGGACGTAAGCACCAGCGAGCTGGGCGGCGCGCGGCTGGTGCTAGAATGTCGCCAGCAACTGATGCCGGAGTAAACCGTTTAAAGCCAATGGGTAAACCTGTGGGGAGGGCGCGCGCCCTCCCCCCTTCTGCCTAGAGCACGCTCCCCATCGCCTTGATCAATACCGGGTCGCGTGCGTAGATATCCGGCGCGTACACCAGGCTTCCCTGGGCATCCACTTCCACCGTCCAATACCCCAGCAGCACCGGCACCGGCGTGGCCAGCCTGAATTCATGGGTCAGGCCGGTGGCCAGCAACTCATCGGTGCGGGTGCGTTCGGCCGGGCTCACCAGCAAGTCGCGCAGCAGCAGTGGTTGTTCAACCCTCACACAGCCCGAACTGAACGCCCGCGGCCCCTTGGTAAACAACGGCTGGCTCGGGGTGTCATGCAGGTACACCGAATACGGGTTGGGAAAGCGCATCACGATCCTGCCCAAGGGGTTACGCGGCCCCGCCTCCTGGCGCAGCAGGATGTTGCCGGGGTGCGCCCAGTCGACCTGCTCGGGTAACAGCGGTTGCCCTTGGGCGTCGAGCACCTGCAGGTTGTGCTGGCGCAGGTATTCCGGATTGACGCGGATGGCCGGAAGCTTGTCCTCGCGCATGATGGTCGGCGGGATGGTCCACGTGGGGTTGAGGGTCAGGCGCGTGATACGCGACTTGAGCAGCGGCGTCTGGCGCTCGGCGCGGCCTACTTGCAGGCGGGTCTGCCACACCGCAATGCCGCTTTGATACACGCTCAATTGCGCGGCGGCGATGTTGACCACCACGCCTTCGGGTTCCAAATCCTGGGCCAGCCAGCGAAACCGCTCAAGGTTGATGCGCAACTGGTCGCGGCGCGTCAAAGGGCTGATATTGAGCTCGGCCACAGTGCCGGCGCCGATCACACCGTCGGACTGCAAGGAATGGCTGAGCTGGAAGGCTTTGACCGCAGCGACCAGTTCAGGACGGTACTGCTTGTTGTCGCTTCCCTTCGGTTCCTGGGTCAAGTAACCGCCGCTGTAGAGCCGACGCGCCAGTTCCGGCACCCGTGGGTCTTCCATGCCCGGGCGCAACAGCGGTCCAGTGCCGAGCGCCTCCCAATGCGGTAACGGCTGCTGGCGCACATTGGAATAGGCGTTACGCAGGCTGCGATACAAATCCGCACTGGGCCGCGCCTGGTCGAACGCCTGGGCCATGTCCCGCAGGCCGGTGGCGGCGAAGGCCAGCACGGCGGTATTGGGATCATCGGCGGGCGGTTGGGAGTGCCAGAGCGGTTCGAAGCGCGATTGCTCAAGGCGCCCGTAGTGCAAATCCCGCAGGGCTTGCAGGTACTGCTGGCTGACAGCGATGTCGCTGCACAGCACATTCGCCGTGGCATCCGCGGTGGGCAGGCTATAGTGGGTGGGGTCCAGGCCATCGTCGGCGAGCAGCAACAACTGGCTGTGCAAGGCTTGCCGACGCTCATCGGCCGACCACAGCGGCGTGTCGCCCTGCTGCTGATAGAAGGCTTGCAGACGCACTTGCGCGGCGGCGTCGATACGCGGCGCGAGCTGGGGGCAGACACTGGGCAACTGCGCCAGGGCCTGTTGCAGCGGGGCCAGGTCAACCGGTGCCGGGGTCGTGACCGGCAACGGTTCCACCGGCAGCGCCTCGGCTGTGGCGACCAGTGGTGTAACGAGCAGGCAAATGCTCAAGTAACATGCGTGTTTTTTGAACAATTGACTTAGCTCCACTCCACAGCGGGGACTCGACTGTAGATGTTGACTTTTATGCGCCGGCTCGGAATAACCACCCTGGGCCTGATCACCGGGAGCCTGGCGTTACTGAGCAATGTTGCGCTCGCCGCCAATGGCCCCCCTCCTTCTTTGTATAGCAGCCTGGCGCGCTCGGCTCCAGAACTCAATCCCATCGTACTGAAAAGCGCCCTGAGCGCGGTGCAGTGCGCCGTCAGTAACGGCGAGGAACGCTCCGATCGCCTGGCGGTGATTGACTACTCCCAGCCCTCGACCGCCCGTCGGCTGTGGATCTTCGACCTGCGCAAAAAGACCCTGCTACTGCGCGACCTTGTGGCCCACGGCGCCAAGTCCGGAGAAAACTTCGCCACCCAGTTTTCCAATCTCGAAGGCAGCCACCAGTCCAGCCTGGGTCTGTTCCGCACCCAGGAAAGTTACCTCGGCACCCACGGCTACTCGCTGCGCATGGACGGCCTGGAGCCTGGCTTCAATGACCTGGCCCGCGACCGCGCCATCGTGATTCACGCCGCCGACTACGTCAGCCCGTTATGGAGCAAGCGCGAAGGCCGTATCGGCCGTAGCCAGGGTTGCCCGGCGGTGCGCCCGCAAGTCGCGCGCCAAGTGGTGGATAAGCTCAAGGACGGCCAGTTCATGTTCTCGTGGTACCCCGACCAGCGCTGGTTGAAATCCTCGGCGTATCTCAATTGCAAACCCCAACAGGTGGCGAGTAGTCGTACAATCCGTGGCGGATAGTCTGTCCCACCGATAAAAGAGAGCGTCGCATGCTTCTACATAAATCCACCTGGATCGAGATCGGGCAGTTTCTGGAGCGCAGCCGCACGGTGGTGATCCCCATCGGTTCCAACGAACAACACGGCCCCACCGGCCTGCTGGGCACCGACTGGATGTGCCCGGAGATCATCGCCGTCGAGGCGCAGAAGAATGCCGACATCCTGGTCGGCCCGACTTTCAATATCGGCATGGCCCAGCACCACCTGGGCTTTCCCGGCACCATCTCGCTGCGCCCTTCCACCTTTATCGCCGCGATTGGCGATTGGGTGCGCTCGCTGGCCGGGTATGGCTTCGATAAGATCCTGTTCCTGAACGGCCATGGCGGCAATATAGCGACCATCGAGGCGGCGTTTTCCGAACTCTACGCCGAAGCCAGCTTTGCCCGCCGCCCGGCCGGTTTTGCACTGAAGCTGGTCAACTGGTGGGACCTGGAAGGCGTCACCGACCTGGCGCATCGCCAATTCCCGGTGGGGCATGGCAGTCACGCTACCCCCTCGGAAATTGCCGTGACCCAGTGGGCCTATCCGGACTCGATCAAGTCAGCCGAATACTCGCCACGAATCGCCAACACCGGCCCGATCCGCGAAGCGCTGGACTTCCGCGCACGCTTCCCCGACGGGCGCATGGGCTCGGACCCGGCCTTGGCGACAGTGGAGAAAGGCGGTGAACTGGTGGCGTTGGCGGCCCTGGGGTTAGTCAAGACCGTGAATGCCTTCAGCAACGAAGCAAAACCCTGAGTCGAACGCTATCCAAATGCAGGAAGGGCTCGCCACCCGATATAGGTGAATCAGCCAAGGATGTACTAGCTGACGCAGCCTCGTCGGGGCCTAGGTATCTACCCAACTTTGGGTGCGGCACCGAACCTGTGGTGAGGGAGCTTGCTCCCGCGGCGGCGGGGCAGCGTATGGCTATCTGACTGATGCCCCCGTGATCCAAATGTGTGTGGCGTGCCTGCGATAGCATTACCTCGGTGTAACGAATACACCGAGGTGGTTGCATAGAGTGGCCGTTACCTGAACAACGGATATGTACTCGGACCTGCCCAGCACCCTGGTCGGCTGTCAGGCCGCCTTCGCAGGCAAGCCGGCTCCCATATTTGGCATGCAGGGTATCGGTTAGCTATGCATCGACTGCTCCGCCGCCACGGGAGCAAGCTCCCTCGCCACAGGTTCAGCACCGCCCTTAGCACAGGTTCAACACCGCCCTTTTGCACAGGTTCAGCACCGCCCTTGGCACAGGTCCAACACCGCCCTTAGCACAGGTTCAACGCCGCCCTTAGCACAGGTTCAACACCGCCCTTAGCACAGGTTCAACACCGCCCTTAGCACAGGTTCAGCACCCGCGCTTAGCACAGGTTCAACACCGCCCTTAGCGTTGTTCAGATACCTATGTTCATCGGGGCAAGCCCTAATGCCAGTCAGTTAAGACAGAACCGGTCCCTGTGGCGAGGGAGCTTGCTCCCGCTGGACTGCGTAGCAGTCCCATTTTTGGGGCCGCTTCGCGCCCCAACGGGAG
>NZ_JASLAW010000193.1 GCF_030147005.1 Pseudomonas sp. | reverse complement strand
CTTGCTCCCGCTGGGCCGCGAAGCGACCCCAGAAAATGGGACTGCTGCGCAGTCCAGCGGGAGCAAGCTCCCTCGCCACGGTAAAGCGCTCCTCCTTAACTGACTGGCATTAGGGCTTGCCCGCTCCCACATTTGGTTCGCGGCGCTCACACAAATTGCTGTACATCCATACAGATAATGGTTGCTCAAATCCTTCTGACTCAGCATGCTGCAAGCCATCAACCCGATCTGATGTGGTAACCATGCAGCTGTACCTCTGTGAAAAACCCTCCCAGGCCAAAGACATTGCCGCCGTGCTCGGTGCCAGTCGCCGTGGCGATGGATGCTGGCTGGGCAACGGAGTCACAGTCACCTGGTGCATCGGCCACCTGCTGGAAACCGCCCCGCCTGACGCTTATGACGCCAAATACAAACGCTGGGTACTCGCCGACCTGCCGATCGTGCCGGAAAAATGGAAAATGCAGGTCAAGCCCAAGACCGCCAGCCAGTTCAAGGCGGTCAAGCGCCTGCTGGGGGAAGCCAGGGAACTGGTGATCGCGACCGATGCCGACCGTGAAGGCGAAATGATCGCCCGTGAACTGGTGGAACATTGCCGTTATCGGGGGCCGATCCGGCGGTTGTGGTTGTCGGCGCTGGACGATGCTTCCATCCGCAAGGCCCTGGCCGCACTCAAACCCGGTGCGCAAACCTTCAGCCTGTATCACTCGGCCCTGGGCCGCTCCCGCGCCGACTGGCTGATTGGCATGAACATGAGTCGCCTGTTTACGCTGCTCGGGCGCCAATCCGGTTACCAGGGCGTATTGCCGGTGGGCCGGGTGCAAACCCCCACCTTGCGCCTGGTGGTCGACCGTGATCGCAGCATCGCCGATTTCGTACCCGTGGCGTATTGGGCCATCGATGTGGACCTGCTCCATGAACGCATGACCTTCACGGCCCAATGGCGTGCCGCCGACGATGCCTGCGATGACCAGGGCCGTTGCCTCAACCCGCAACTGGCCCGCGACGCCGCCGACGCCATGGCCCACGCTGCGAGCGCGCGATTGGTGAAGCTGCGCACCGAGCGCATGCGTGAGGTCGCGCCCCTGCCCTTCGACCTGGGCACCCTGCAGGAAATCTGCTCCAAAAAGCTTGGTCTCGGCGCCCAGGAAACCCTGGATATCGCCCAAACACTCTACGAAACCCACAAGGTCATCACCTACCCGCGCAGCGATTGCGGCTACCTGCCGTTGAGCCAGCACAGCGAAGCGCCGAAGATTCTCGCCGCACTGGGCCGCGCGGATGCAGCAGTGGGCGAGCTGATGAACTACCTGGACCCCAATCGTCGCTCACGCGCCTGGAACGACGCCAAGGTCAGTGCCCACCACGGCATTATTCCTACCGGGGCCGGCAAGGACGTGGGGCAACTTACCGGAAAGCACCGCGCGGTCTACACATTGATACGTGCGCGCTACCTGGCGCAATTTCTGCCCAACCATGAATACGACCGTACCCAGGCGGATTTCGACTGTGCAGGCCAGGCGTTGCGTGCAGTGGGCAAAGTCGTCATCGAACCGGGCTGGAAACGCGCACTGCCCGAGGCCCTCGCCCCCGCCAAAGGCCGGGAAGCGCCTGCTCCTCAAGCCTTGCCGATGCTGGTGCAAGGCCAGGACTGCGCGGTGGCCAAGGTCAACCTCAAGGACCTGTGGACCCAACCGCCCAAGCCTTTTACCGAAGGCGACCTGATCAAAGCGATGAAAAACGTCGCCAAGCTGGTGGAGGATCCTCTGCTCAAGCAGAAACTCAAGGACACCACCGGCATTGGCACCGAAGCCACCCGCGCCGGGATTATCCAGGGCCTGCTGGACCGAGGTTACTTGGTGAAGAACGGCAAGGCGCTGTCGGCCACCCCGGCGGCCTTCAGCCTGATTGACGCGGTACCTCGCGCCATCGCCGACCCCGGCACCACAGCCATCTGGGAGCAGGCGCTGGACATGGTGCAAAGCGGCGAAATGAGCCTGGAAGAGTTCGTCGCCAAACAAGCGGCATGGATGAGCAAACAAGTGGCTCGCTGTAATGGCATGCGTATGACCATCACCGGTCCCGCCAGCCCGACGGGCAAAGGCGCGGCGGCCTGGAAAAACAAACGCAAAAGCGCGCCACGCAAGACGGCGGCCACGCCCAAACGGGTGAAAAAGCCGGCAAATACCGGGTAAATAGCAAAAAAAACCGGCGAATGACGCTTTTGGACGGGTTTAACGCCGCTTTGGACCTTGCTGCAACGTAGTCCGTCTAGGATTCTGTAAGGGCAATAGCCGACTACCTAACAACAACACCGGAGTGGCCGCCATGAAGACCGTCGCAGAAGTACTCAAAGCCAAGGACCAGAAAAACCAGGACGTCCATACCATCAAATGGGACCACACCGTGTTTGAGGCGCTGGTGCGGATGTCCGAGAAAAACGTCGGGGCCTTGCCGGTAGTCAAGGACGATACAGTGGTAGGCATCATCAGCGAGCGCGATTACGCACGTAAACTCATCCTCAAAGGTCTATCGTCCGTGACCACCCGCGTTAATGAGGTGATGAGTTCCCCGGTCATCACCGTGGATACCCGTAAAACTGTCGAAGAGTGCATGAACATCATGACCGATAGTCACCTGCGTCACCTTCCGGTCGTCGAAGACGGCAAGCTGCTCGGCCTGCTGTCCATCGGCGACCTGGTCAAGGAAGCCATTGCTGAACAAACCGCCCTGATCAAACAGCTGGAGCAGTACATCCGCGGCGAATAGGAGATCCCATGCTCGACACGCTGGAATATCAAGCAGCCCACCTCGACACGCTGCACCGGGCAATGGCCGAAAGGCGCTTCCTGGTGCTGACCGGTGCAGGGATCAGCACCTCGTCGGGCATCCCCGACTACCGTGACAGCGAAGGGGTGCGCCGGGGCAAAGCGCCGATGATGTATCAGGAGTTCCTCGCCACCGCGCAAGCCCGGCGCCGCTATTGGGCCAGGGCAATGCTGGGTTGGCCACGGGTGCGCCTTGCCCAACCGAACAAGGCTCATCAGGCGCTGGCGACCTTGCAGCAACATAGGATCATCAGCGGCCTGATCACGCAAAACGTCGACACGCTGCACGATCAGGCCGGCAGCCATGATGTGATCGAGTTACATGGCAGTTTGCACCGGGTGCTGTGCCTGGATTGCCAGCAGCGCAGCGAGCGCGATGTTATCCAGCGGCGGCTGGAAATCGACAATCCGCACTTTGCGCAAGTCCATGCGGTGCAAGCGCCTGACGGTGACACCTTGCTCGACCCCAGGTTTGAGGAGCACTTCCAGGTGCCACGTTGCCCCCATTGCGAAGGTCAACGACTGAAGCCGGACGTGGTGTTTTTTGGCGAGAACGTAGCCGCCGCCACCGCAGCCAGGGCCATGGCTGCCGTGCACGATGCCGAGGGGCTGCTGGTGGTGGGGTCATCGCTGATGGCTTATTCGGCGTTTCGCCTGTGCAAGGCGATGGTGGAACAGGGTAAGCCCATCATTGCCATCAACCTGGGCAAGACCCGCGCTGATGAGCTGCTGCAGGTGAAGATCGAAGCGTCGTGCGAGCAATTATTGCCTTCGCTGGTCGAGCGGCTGGGATACTGAAAACCCGGCACTCCCCAAGGAACCTGTGACCAACCTGACCGATAGGATCCTGCGACCCACCGCACGAAAAATGACGCTCAAGTCACGTTTTCAACGCATCTTCCCGTCCCCACGGCCATTTATGTAGTGCCTTAAAATAATCACTACATAATCGTTGACGTAAGCTTTTTGTCCTTGCATGATCTAGACGTCTCCCGGATCGGGAGCGTTGGTAACACGCGTTTTGAACAGGCTCGTCTGACCGCCGAGCTGTTTTCCCGGATGTGCACTGCCCACAAGGCAGATTGATGAAGCTGACTGGCCCCGAAGAGGACCGGTACAAGGAGCTTAAGCGCTGCTTGTCTTCGTTATGAAAGCGTTGCGTAGCAGTTCATCAGCAAGACTACATGCATCAGGTTCACGACCCTGCCCGTATTCGGCAGACCGTTACTGACGCCCGGTTTTTCTGAGCCGGAGATAACTTTGAAGTGTTCAACGAATCAATTGATAGATCGCCAACTGGTCAAGGGGCTTACACATGAATCTGAACAACCAACCAACTATCGATGAATTGGCTGAGATGTTCGCAGCGCAGAAAGACACACTCGACGACCATATCCTGTGGATTGGCAAATCGGGCGAAGTTCAACTTGACTGCCTGGCGCCCCACACCGAAGAAGCCGAGTTCGACCGCAATAACCGTGAACTGGCTGCCCGCCTGAAGATGTACCGCCGTGGCCAGGGTTATGTCGGCAAGAAAGCAGCAGCCGATCGCAACTTTATCGAGCAGGTATTCGACACACTTAATAATGCTTGGGCATCTTTCAAAGACAGCTCGCAAGTTAAAGTGATCGATCGTTACTACTAGGTAATGTTTTATCAGTACTTGATCGAATGTGGGAGCTGGTTTGCCGGCTCCCACTTTTCATTTCTGGTGTATTCAGAAACTCGGAAACCGCCCCCTCTTCGCTTCATCCCGAAAGATATCGAACAACACCTGTGCGGCCGCTGACAGTTCATGGCCTGGTTTGGTCAGTACGCCAATGGGCCGCTCGATGACCGGGCCCGTCAAGGTAATGCAATGGGCGCCCGCCTCTTCCATCTGCCGTGCGCACAATGCTGGCACCGCGCTGACGCCCAGGCCGCTGGCAACCATCTTGCCCACAGTAGCCAATTGATGGCTTTCTAACGCCACCGGCAGTTTCATCTGCAAGGCACCCAAGTGTTCTTCGAGCATTACCCGTACCGTCGATGGGCGCTGGAGGGTAATGAAGGGCTGTTCCAGCAGGCTTTGCCAGTCGATTTCAGCCAATTGCGCCAAGGGTGAATCTCCCGGCACCACTGCAATAAACCGGTCCAGGTACAGCGGCGTGAACGCTAATGAAGAACCGTCGGACGGCTCGAACGCCACACCCAATTCCACTTGGCGGTCGCGAACCATCTCCAACACTTGCTCGTTGATCAGGTCATGCACCGTCACATTCACCTGAGGGTAACGTGCGCGGAATATCTTCAGAATCGGTGGCAGCAGGTTACCGGCAAATGACGGCATTGCCGCCACCGTCACGCGCCCGCGCTGCAGGGTGAAGCGTTGACGCAGTTCGTCCTCGGCGTTGTCCCAATCGGCAATCAAACGCCGCGCCAGAGGCAACAGCGATTCGCCTTCAGGCGTAAGCGCCACATTGCGCGTATTGCGGCTGAACAGGCGCCCACCCAGCCCTTCTTCCAGGCCTTTGATAGTCAGGCTCAGCGCCGACTGGGACAGGTGCAGACGCTCACAGGCAGCGGCAAAACTCAGGCTCTGGGCCACGGCCAAAAAGGCACGCATCTGTTTAACGGTCATGACACGACTCCGCACGGTGGTTCAACTATGCTGTTTTCTAAATCAATCGACCTAAAAAAACAACTTAACAAATCAATCCGTCGGCGCAACACTCGGTCCACTGGTTGGCCCACTAACAATAAAGAGGTGCATATGGCAGGTTTCGATAAACGCGTGGCGTCCTACGAAGAGGCGCTGGCAGGTTTGGAAGACGGCATGACCGTACTCTCCGGCGGTTTTGGCCTGTGTGGCATTCCGGAAAACCTCATCGCTGAAATCAAGCGCAAAGGCACCCGCGACTTGACCGTGGTGTCCAACAACTGCGGCGTCGACGGTTTCGGCCTGGGCGTGTTGCTGGAAGAAAAGCAGATCCGCAAAGTGATCGCCTCCTACGTCGGTGAAAATGCCCTGTTCGAGAAGCAGCTGCTCAGCGGCGAAATAGAAGTGGTACTGACCCCCCAAGGCACCCTGGCCGAAAAAATGCGTGCAGGCGGCGCCGGCATCCCGGCCTTCTTCACCGCCACCGGCGTCGGCACCCCTGTGGCCGAAGGCAAGGAAACCCGCGAATTCAATGGCCGCCCCTACCTGATGGAAGAATCCATCACCGGTGATTTCGCCATCGTCAAAGGCTGGAAAGCCGACCACTTCGGCAACGTCATCTATCGCCATACCGCCCAGAACTTCAACCCGCTGGCCGCCACCGCCGGCAAGATCACCGTGGTCGAGGTCGAGGAAATCGTCGAACCGGGCGAGTTGGACCCCGCGCAGATCCACACCCCTGGCATCTACGTCGACCGGATCATCTGCGGCACCTTCGAGAAGCGCATCGAACAGCGCACCGTCCGCAAATAATCCATCCCGGCCCGAACAATAAGGACTTATAAAATGGCTCTTACCCGCGAACAAATGGCTCAACGCGTCGCCCGTGAAATGCAGGACGGTTTCTACGTCAACCTCGGCATCGGCATTCCGACCCTGGTGGCCAACTACATTCCCGAAGGCATGGAAGTGATGCTGCAATCGGAAAATGGCCTGCTCGGCATGGGACCGTTCCCGACGGAAGAAACCATTGATGCCGACATGATCAACGCCGGCAAACAAACGGTCACCGCACGCATCGGCGCCTCGATTTTCTCTTCCGCCGAGTCGTTCGCGATGATTCGCGGCGGCCATGTCGACCTCACCGTCCTCGGCGCGTTCGAAGTGGACGTACAGGGCAACATCGCCTCGTGGATGATCCCCGGCAAGCTGGTCAAGGGCATGGGCGGCGCAATGGACCTGGTGGCCGGTGCGGAAAATATCATCGTGATCATGACCCACGCGTCCAAGGACGGTGAGTCGAAATTGCTCAGCCAATGCAGCCTGCCGCTGACCGGCGCGAACTGCATCAAGCGCGTGCTGACGGACCTGGCGTACCTGGAAATCGAAAATGGCGCTTTTGTCCTCAAGGAACGCGCACCTGGCGTCAGCGTTGAAGAGATTGTCAGCAAGACCGCCGGTAAACTGATCGTCCCGGACCACGTTCCAGAAATGCATTTCCAGTGAGGACAGATTCCATGCAAGACGTCGTGATTGTTGCTGCCACCCGCACCGCCGTGGGCAGCTTTCAAGGTTCGCTGGCCACGATCCCGGCCCCTGAACTGGGCGCTGCGGTGATTCGTCGCCTGCTGGAGCAGACCGGCCTCGACCCGGCCGAAGTGGATGAAGTGATTCTCGGCCAGGTACTCACTGCCGGCAGCGGCCAGAACCCCGCACGCCAGGCCTCGATTCTCGCCGGCCTGCCCCACGCCGTGCCGAGCCTGACCCTGAACAAGGTCTGTGGTTCGGGCTTGAAGGCATTGCACCTGGGCGCGCAGGCGATCCGTTGCGGCGACGCCCACGTGATCATCGCCGGCGGCATGGAAAACATGAGCCTTGCGCCGTACGTACTGCCCGCCGCGCGCACCGGTTTGCGCATGGGCCACGCCAAGATGGTCGACAGTATGATCACCGACGGCCTGTGGGATGCGTTCAACGACTACCACATGGGCATCACCGCCGAAAACCTGGTGGACAAGTACGGCATCAGCCGCGAGGCACAGGACGCCTTTGCCGCCGCCTCCCAGCAAAAAGCCATCGCCGCCATCGAAGCCGGGCGCTTTGCCGATGAAATCACGCCGATCCTGATCCCCCAGCGCAAGGGCGACCCGGTGGCCTTCGCAGTAGACGAACAACCCCGCGCCGGCACCACCGCCGAATCCCTGGCCAAGCTCAAGCCCGCTTTCAAAAAAGACGGCAGCGTCACCGCCGGCAACGCTTCCAGCCTGAATGACGGCGCTGCCGCCGTGCTGCTGATGAGCGCCGACAAAGCCAAGGCCCTCGGCCTGCCGGTCCTGGCGCGGATCGCCAGCTACGCCAACGCGGGCGTCGACCCGGCCATCATGGGCATCGGCCCGGTATCGGCCACCCGCCGCTGCCTGGACAAGGCCGGCTGGGAATTGGGCGACCTGGACCTGATCGAAGCCAACGAAGCCTTCGCCGCGCAATCCCTGGCGGTGGGTAAAGAGCTGGAATGGGACGCCGACAAGGTCAACGTCAATGGCGGCGCCATCGCCATCGGCCACCCGATTGGTGCCTCAGGCTGCCGCGTGCTGGTGACCCTGCTGCATGAAATGATCAAGCGCGACGCCAGGAAAGGCTTGGCGACACTGTGCATCGGCGGCGGCCAGGGCGTGGCCCTGGCGCTCGAACGCAACTGATGATTTAAGAGCAACACGGAAAAGGCCCGGTTCCACGAAAACCGGGCCTTTTCTCTAATCTGCCAGCGCCCACCTGTGAACTGCGTTGTTATTGCGCACGCGGCACCGCGAACACCGCACTCGCCCGCGCCACTATCCTCTCCCCCACCTGCAGAGACACCGTGGCAAACGCTATCTGCCGCCCCCGCTTGTGATGCTCCAACCGCACCACGATCCACTCTCCCACCTGCACCGCTCCCAGGTAATCCACGGTCATGCTCGCGGTAATCAACGGCAACGGCGGGTCGCTGGAAAACGCCATAGCGTAGCCCATGCCGATATCCGCCAACGTCGCCAACACCCCGCCGTGCACGGTACCGCGCCCGTTGGCATGTCGATTGTCGGCGTGCAGGCCGATTTCCAGTTGCAGGCCGTCACCCCGGCAGTACGCCGGGCCCAGCACATCAAGCAGCGGACTGCTGCGGGGCAACGCGACAAAACCTTCGGGCATAGTGTGAGTGATCATGATGAGTTCTTCTTTGGCGTCAGCCTTGAGATGTACGCCTGCCCCCACCCTCGCGCCATCACCATCAGCCAGGCAAATCCCGCGCGATACTTTGCGTTAATCCGCCAGACCCGCTTTAATCGCCGACAATTGCTCGCGCGCACTTCAAGGAACCGCAATGCGCCATCTGGACGGCAACCCTCGCCCGCTTCGCTTCCCGCTATTGATCTTGCTGACCGGTCTGGTGCTGACCGGCTGTTCGCCCCAGGACCACTCCCGCGCCGCTGCCGTCAACGGCGAACAAGGCCGGGCCGGGGCGCAACTGGCCTACGAACATGAACTGACCCTGTCCCTGCCCGGCGCCCTGCTCGCGCCGCGCATGCGGGCCACGCGCGAAGCCTGTGAAACGGCGCGGTTCGGCGCCTGCAATATCCTGGGTATCACCGAAGACAGCCATGGCGGCGAGATCATCCTGCGCATATCTCCCACGGGTGTAGAACCGATGGTCGCCCTGGCCGCTGAAGGCGGCACGCTCGGCCGTCGCGTCACCACCGCCGAAGACCTGGCCGACGCTGTAGCCGACGTGCGCCGCCGCCAGGACCGCCTGCAAGCCCAGCAACAACGGCTCGATGAACTGGCCAAGCGCACGGACATCACCGTCAGTGACCTGATTGTCTTGAGCAAGGAACAAGCGGGCATCGAAAACGAGTTGCAGGAACTGGCCCAGGTCGCCGCCGGCCAGCAACGTCGTCTCGACACCAACCGTGTGACCCTGAACTTGCGCTCCTCGGACGGCGCGAACCAACCATCACGCTTCAGCCGCATGTTCAGCAACCTGGGCACGAATATGCTGGACGGCACGGCCGACGCCCTGGAACGAGCCAGTTACGTGCTGCCCTTTTTGATCCTGGCGTTTCCGGTGGTCTGGTTGTGGGTGTGGCTATGGCGCAAGTTTGTTGTGGCGAGCGGGCTTGCCCTAATGCCAGTCAGTTAAGGAGGAGCGCTTTACCGTGGCGAGGGAGCTTGCTCCCGCTGGACTGCGCAGCAGTCCCATTTTCTGGGGTCGCTTCGCGTCCCAGCGGTAGCAAGCTCCCTCGCCACAGGCCGACGGTTGCCTGCTCTAGCGCTTAACTGACTGGCATTGGGGCTTGCCCGCGCTGGCGCGCGCAGCGGCCCCAAGAAACAGCCTTCGAGTGATGCCTGACACGCCGCTTTACGCTCTTGTTAGGCTGCTTTGCAGCCCCGCGCGGGCAAGCGGTTCGCCACAGTCCTGATCAGCGCTTCATACAGCGCTGATACCGCTCATCCACGCGTTTGGCAAACCACGCCGTGGTCAGGTTGCGGGTGATCTTCGGGCTTTTGAGCACGATGCCCGGCAGTATCGCCCGTGGCAGTGGTTTGCCAGCGGCCTGGTCGGCCAGGGCGAACACGCGCTTGTAAAGGGTGGTGTCCTCGAAGTCCAGCGTATCGCCCTGCTCCAGTTGGCTGCGAATGCTCGGGTTGCGCATATCCAATTTCGCCCCCAGTGAACGCACCGCCAGCTCGGTGGTACCGGGCAGCAACGAACCATAGCGAATCAAATCCCCATCCAGCGCCAGTTCGGTGCCTGAGGCACGGCTGACCGCGGCCTGGAACGCGGCATTGCGGCTGGCGTACCAACCCGCATTGAAATCGGCGAAGCGGTACAGCGGCTGGTCATAACTCACCGGGTAGCCCAGCAAATGGGCGATACCGAAATACATGCCGCCACGGCGAGTGAATACTTCCCGGCGAATCGTACCGTCCACCGTGTAGGGATAACCCCGCGCCTGTTTCTGCGCAAAGTCGATGCTGACCTGCATCGGGCCGGCGGTATGCACCGGGTTGAAGCCGCCGAACAAGGTATTGCCCAAGGGCACCATGCTGATGAAATCATCGAAAATTGCACTCAGGTCTTTCTCCGTGCGCGCGGCATTCAAGCGGTCGGCGTAGGTCTTGCCGTTGGGAGAACGCAGTTGCAAGGCGCTGCGTACCACGAATGCCGGCACATGCACCTTGCCGGCACGCCGCAGAATTTCATCCTGAGCGATCTTGCCCATGCCGGGCACCGGCGGGTCGACCTGATAGGTCGACTCCTGCTCGGTCACCGCCAGCACGGCGCAGATATTTTCGGTGCCGGGGTAGATCTTCTGGGTGTCGAAGGCGGTGTAGATGTCCTGGGCCCAGCCGTTGCGGTCCACGACCTTGGCCGGGAGCAGGCGCACGATCTGCGCCTTCACCTCGGCCTCACTGCGCTCTGGCTGCTGTGGGCCACGTGAGGTGGAGCAACCGGCCAGCACCAGCAAGGTTGCGAGGCAGAGGATCAGGCGGCTTGAATACATGGGGCTTCCTTGGTTGACGGCGGGCCGGGCGTTGGGGATATCGACAGGCAAGTCTAACCGGGGTTCGTGGGTATGCCGAGCTGAGTGCGGCTTAGGCTGAAACTTCCCACATAACCGCCGGACAAGCTCTACTCCCCTGCCCTGAAAACCGCTGCAAAGTCCCTCGCCTGATCAAACAGTGCGAGGGATTGCAGATGGTTTTTCCAGTTAGAGCCCTGATCGACAGGGCTCACCCATGATCGACGCAACCAGCCAAGCCATTGGCTTTCTAGCGCTGGCGGCGATGGATGCAAACGCGGGACGTCGAATCCGTACTCAGCGATTTCCGGGGATTCCTCAACCCATACGACACCTGGGCGCAAAGCTTTTTCAGCTTTGCGGCATTGAATGTCGAGCAAGTGTTCAAGGTCGGGGATGAAGTAGCGCTCGTAGCGCCGATCAATCGATCCCTCTTCCCCAGCAGTACGGTCGCCACGTGTAAGGCCAACGGCACGTTGCGCCTGGTGAGTTGGTGCTGGCCCAGGCGTTACGGTTCTACCACTTTTGCGACGGTGTGCTGACGGCGATCAGCGATGCGTACGACAACCGCTTGCGCATTTGCCGTGATCGGTTGGGGCGGATTAAGCGGCTGGATAACGGTGCGGGGCGTTCGCTTTTATTGCGATATGAATTCGACCGCATTGTGGCGGTGGACTATCAAATCCATCGCGCCAAAGGCCATGAGCCTTTCGTGTGGGTGACCGGGCAGGACGTCGTTTCCTACACCTATGACGACGCCGGACGACTGGCGTCGGCGACCAATGCCATCGGTGAACGCGAGCGTTATCGGTACGACGATCAGCACGTCATTCTCGAGCGGCAACTGGCCGGTGGGGCGAGTTTCTTCTGGGCGTGGGAACGCGCCGGCAAAGCGGCGCGCTGTGTCCGGCACTGGGCCAGTTTCTCGCAGATGGACA
>NZ_JASLAW010000145.1 GCF_030147005.1 Pseudomonas sp. | reverse complement strand
GTTTGAGGTGTTTGTGGTGACGGATGCGTCGGGCACGTTCAATACCACCGTGCAGCAAGCGGCGTGGAGCCGGATGACCCAGGCCGGCGCGCAGTTGATGAACTGGTTCTCGGTGGCGTGTGAGTTGCACCGCGACTGGCGCAACGATATCGACGGCTTGGGCAACCTGTTGTCCCAGCGCATTCCTAACTACCGCAACTTGATGAATGGGTATGCGGCGCTGACCGCCCAGCAGAAGTAAGTAAGCCGCATGTGACGATAAGCCTGCCCTGAAAAGCAGGCTTTTTCAGCTCGTTACTTATCCAGCCAACAACCGCTCAACGGCCAACTCCAGTTTCGCCACTGCTTCCATTCGTTTTGCAGCGGGGTGATGCCCGAGCCTGCGCGCCAGGGCGGTTATTGCGTCTACACGGCGAAGAGTGTGGAGCTGCTGGCGTTTATCAAGTGTGCCCAGCAGCTGGGGTTCGGGCTCAAAGAGTTGCAAGCGATCTTGCAGGGGCATGGCGGTGATGCGCCTCCTTGGGACCGAGCCGCCCAGGCCATCGCCGACAAGAAACGCGCGTTAGCTGCGCAAATCGCCGAGTTGCAGCGGATGGAGCCGGGCTGAATGCGTTTGAAACCCAACTGAAAGACGCTCAAGGGCGCTGTTCGTCAATCAGTAGCGTCGCTATCTGAAGTGATCCGGGGGCACAAGTCGGCACCGAAAATTATCCGCCCATTGTAAGCGCAATCTGATTTTTCAAACCGCTCATCCAGCCGCCTTTCGCTGCGGCAGACTCCGACGCCTTGCCTTCTGCCGAGACGTCATGGATGACCCACACAGCCCACATCACCTCGATCGAATATGAGCTGGATACTTTCCATCAGAGCCTGATGATTTATCGCCAGCAACTGGGTGCCTGGTATTCCCGAGCACTGGATTCGGTGAGCCATGCCGCGGACATGCCGTCGTTGCTGGAGATGGACCGGGTGTTGCGGGCTGGGGATTCGCAGCGGTCGGTGAGCCTTACCGACGAGAATTTCTCTACCGTGGCTCGTTGCCCAGTGGGTGGCGTGCTTAAGATCCGGAGCAGGTTCGAGTCCCTGTATGACGTGCCGATTGGCGACATCCCCGTTGAGGTGACCCGCCTGGATGACGGTAGCTCAGCCGTGATCATGCTCGATGAGCACGGCGAGGGTTCGCACTATTGCGCCGCTGGCGGGCGCTATCAAGTTCGGGTTCAAGGCGGTGTTTCGGCGCAGCAAGTGGATGCCTTGTTTGCCTCTTATGCCGGGCTGACAGCAGACCTGGAGCAATGGCTGCGCGATCAGTGGAAGGACTTCAAGCCGCGTTGGCAGCAATCCACGGCCAGTGCGATTGGCCGCGGCGTACTGGCGGGCAGTTGGGCGGCGATTCGCGATGTTTGGGACAGCATTAAGCTGGTGCAGTCGATCCTTGAAGATCCATTGCAGTACGTAGAGCACCTGGGCGCCCAAGCCGCCAAGTTGGCGCAGATCGCCACCGATGCCCCAAAAATCATGGAACAAGCGATGTTGCTGGCCAGTGATGAGGCGGCGCTGTTCCTTCTGGTGCGCACCGCGTTGGTCTGGCTGGACGCATTGCCCCCGGGCCAGACCGCTCAAGTGGCCGCAGGGTTAGTCGTGTCGCTGCTGATTGATCTGGTGATTGGCGCGGTGCTGACCATCGCCTTGCAGGCGGCGGGTGTGGCGTATTTGAGCTTGCGGCTGGTCAAGTATGGCGCTCGGATTGTTGAGGCCGCGATTGGCTTCGTACAGAGCATGCTGGCAATTCTGACTAAGTTTATGCAGGCGGTGGATCGCTATAAGGCAGTGGCGGTTCGAGGGGTGGTCGGCGAGCTGAAACAGGGCACCCTGCAGATGCGCTGGAAGGCTCGGCAGAACGCGGTGCTGCTGCAGAAAGAGCATGTGGACGATGTGCCGGGCCCGGCTAAAAATCCGGCCGGGGATGCTGCGGCTTCTGCGGATAAAACCGTTACCAACGGTTGCCCGGTGTCGATGGTCACCGGTGAGGAACTGCTGACCCTGACTGATGGCACGTTGGATGGCATCTTGCCGTTTGAGTGGACGCGCTTGTATCGCACCAGCGCGGTGGAGGTGGATTGCGGGCTGGGGTTTGGCTGGAGTCATGCGCTGGCGCACAGGCTTTCCGTGTCGGGCGATTCGGTGGTGTGGACAGACCATGAGAATCGCTCGACCACCCTGCCCTTGCCGACGGTGGCTCGGCCGGCGATTACCAATAGCCTGGCGGAAGCGGCGATTTATTTGGGGTCTGCGCCGGATGAGTTGGTGCTGGCCCAAGCCTCACGGTTCTACCACTTTTGCGACGGTGTGCTGACGGCGATCAGCGATGCGTACGACAACCGCTTGCGCATTTGCCGTGATCGGTTGGGGCGGATTGAGCGGCTGGATAACGGTGCGGGGCGTTCGCTTTTATTGCGATATGAATTCGACCGCATTGTGGCGGTGGACTATCAAATCCATCGCGCCAAAGGCCATGAGCCTTTCGTGTGGGTGACCGAGCAGAACGTCGTTTCCTACACCTATGACGACGCCGGACGACTGGCGTCGGCGACCAATGCCATCGGTGAAAGCGAGCGTTATCGGTACGACGATCAGCACGTCATTCTCGAGCGGCAACTGGCCGGTGGGGCGAGTTTCTTCTGGGCGTGGGAACGCGCCGGCAAAGCGGCGCGCTGTGTCCGGCACTGGGCCAGTTTCTCGCAGATGGACA
>NZ_JASLAW010000132.1 GCF_030147005.1 Pseudomonas sp. | reverse complement strand
TATGCGCTGACGTTGGGATTGGCCGCGCTGTGGGGCGCGGGACTGCTGCTGTCGTTCGTCGGCAACCGTGTGCTGGTCGATCAGGTTCACACCTCACTGGCTGCGTTGCAGCAACCGGCCAGCAGCGACGAACAACTGAATGCCCTCAACGATCTGGTGCGCGAATTAGCGCGTCTGGATCAGCGCGCCCAAGCGGGCGCCCCCTGGTATCAACGCTTCGGTCTGAACCAAAACCAGGCGCTCCTTGAAACCTTATGGCCGCGCTATGTCGAAGCCAACAACCGCCTGATCCGCGACCCGGCGGCCGCCATGCTGCGCCAACGGCTCAATGCGCTGGTCAAGCTGGCCCCAGGGAGCCCCGAGCGCGTCGAGCGGGCCCGCGCTGCCTACGCCCAGCTCAAAGCTTATTTGATGATGGCGCGCCCGCAAAAAGCCGATGCCACTGTTCTGGCCAAAACCCTGAGTGAAGTTGAGCCGACACGCACCGGCATTTCACCCGGACTCTGGCAGAGCCTGGCACCGAACCTGTGGCAGTTCTATGGCGAACACCTGGCTGCCAACCCCGGCTGGCGTATCGAGGCCGACCCACGGCTGGTGGCGCAAGTCCGGCAGGTCCTGCTCGCTCAACTGGGCCAACGCAACGCCGAGGCCAGCCTGTATGAACAGCTGCTCGATGACGCCGCCCATCATTACCCGGACCTGGGCCTGCACCAACTGGTGGGCGACACCGATGCCCTGGCTTTGTTCACCACCGATGCCAGCGTGCCGGGCGTATTCACCCGTCAGGCCTGGGAGGGGCAGGTGCGCCATGCCATCGACGAAATCGCCGAGGCGCGTCGGGAGGAAATCGACTGGGTGCTCAGTGACAAACCCACCGACATCGACACCCGCCTGAGCCCGGACCAGCTCCGTGATCGCCTCACCGAGCGCTACTTCCAGGACTACGCCAGCGCCTGGCTGGACTTGCTCAACAGCCTGCGCTGGCAGCAGGCCGGGAGCCTCGAGGAGGTGATCGACCAGTTGACGCTGATGAGCGATGTGCGCCAGTCGCCGCTGATTGCGCTGATGAACACGTTGGCCTACCAAGGGCACGCCGGCGCTCGAATCCAGGCCCTGGGCGATTCATTGGTTAAGTCCGCGCAAAAGCTGATCGGGAAGGACAAGGCCCCGGTGATCGACCAGCTCGCCCACCTGCCCGGCAGCCCCTTGGACGCGACCTTCGGCCCATTGTTGGCGTTGTTGGGCAAAGAACCCGCAGGCAGCGGCGCCGATAGCCTCAGCCTCCACGCCTTCCTCACCCGCGTGACGCGTGTGCGCCTGAAATTGCAGCAAGTCAGCACCGCGCCCGATCCGCTGGCAATGACCCAGGCCCTGGCGCAAACCGTGTTTCAAGGCCGCAGCATCGACCTGACCGACACCCAGTCCTACGGCAGCCTGATGGCCGCCAGCCTGGGCGCGGAGTGGCGCGGGGCGGCGCAGACGCTGTTTGTGCAGCCGCTGGAACACGCCTGGCAACGGGTGCTGCAACCGTCGGCGGCAGGCATCAACAGCCAGTGGCAACGCTCGGTCGTGAGCCAATGGAACGCTGCCTTCGCCAGCCGTTACCCGTTCACCGCCACCGCCAGCGATGCGTCCCTGCCGATGCTGGGCCAGATGATCCGCGCCGAGTCGGGGCGCATCGAGCAATTTTTGCAGCGCCAATTGAGCGGCGTGTTGCGCAAGGAGGGGAGCCGTTGGGTCGCCGACCCACGCCACAGCCAGGGCCTGCGCTTCAACCCGCAATTTCTGGCCGCCATCAACCAGCTCAGCGACCTGGCCGATGTGCTCTACACCGAGGGCGGCATGGGGTTGAGCTTTGAACTGCAAGGCAAGCCGGTGCGCGATGTGGTGCAAACCACCTTCATCCTCAACGGCGACAAGCACCAGTACTTCAACCAGAAGGAAAGCTGGCAGCGTTTCAACTGGCCGGGGCGTAGTGACTATCCCGGCGCGAGCTTGAGCTGGACCAGCGTACACACCGGCGAACGACTCTTCGGCGACTACTCCGGCACCTGGGGCCTGATTCGCCTGTTGGAAAAAGCCCAGGTCACGCCGTTGGACGACGGTGACAGCCGCTACCGCGTGGTGCTCAAGGCGCCGGACGGCTTGAACTTGATCTGGCACCTGCGCACCGAGCTGGACGCCGGACCTCTGGCGTTGCTCAAGCTGCGTAATTTCACGTTGCCCACGCAGATATTTCTCGGCGAGAAGACCGTTAAAAACCCTTACGCGCAAAACGGGACGTGAGCGAGCGCTGACACCCTGAGCTACAGAGTGTCAGCGCTATCGCCTAAGCCACTGAACCCGCAACGAAGCCCGGCCGGGCCTATTCGTGGGCGTCGTTGGCCGCTTAAGAAGAGCCCGGCACATTCGGCCAAAGATCAGCCACCAGAAACAACCGCTCCGCTTCCTCCCAATCCTCCCCGCTCCGCACCATTCGCACCAGCAGCTGCGCCGGTGCCATCGGCTCCAGGTCCGCCAGCCAGCGTTGCATCTGCTCCTCATTCCACACCTCATCCGCCGTGTAATGCACCGGCGCCAGCCACGCGTGTCGGGGCAGGGGTTGCCAGTGACCGGCCGGGCGGGTGCCGACAAAGTCCGGCCAATCGCGCTGATGCAACCAGCGCCCACGCAAATGCTGCGGGTGGGCGCCGAGGGGCGAGTCGGCCTGGCCCGGCCACGGATAAAGCAGATACCCGCCCAGCCACAGGTGCGCATCGAACTGCTGAATATCCAGCGCCGCCAAGGCTTCACGGCTTTCCGGGCGCGCCGAGATCGGCAATTGATGCTGGGTCAGGTGCGCCAGTTTGCGGTCGAGCCGGTCATGGCAACCCGGGCCCAGCCACTGCGCCGCGTCCCCGCCGTTCCCAGCCTGAGGCCCGAGGTAGAGCTTGATCGCCAGTTCCAGGTGATGCACGCCATCGCGGTCGCGCAACAGCATATCCAGCTCGCCGAGGGTGTGACCGTCGCGGCGGATCGGCAGGTTGGCCGCCAGCAGCTCCACGCCCGGCGCATGCTGCACGGCGAACTGCCACAGCCGCTCATAGTAGAGGCCCAGGCGCCGGGTGCGCGCCAGGCTCAGCCAGTGCTGCAGCGCGCTGCTGTTCTGATCGAGCGCGCGTAACCAACCTTCAAGTAACTGCGGCGCCTGTACCCAATCACTGCCCGCCAGCGGATGGCGCTGGGGCCATGGCGTCTGTGCGAGCATCGGGGGCGCCAGCATCACCCACGCCAGGTCGCGCACCTCAGGGTGTCGCAGTTGGCGGGGCAGGGCGTGCAAGTCAGGGAACAGAGTCATGGCGCGAGCATAGCCTCTTAAATCGCGTGCAGGTGCCTGAGAACCGCCTGAGAACCATTGTCATCAAGGCCGGGCGGCGACAAAGGATTTTGCCTGACGCGGCCTTTCGCCCATAATCGTTTCTTTTTGCCACACCCCTACGCCCGCAGGAGCCCCATGGAGCAATTTCGCAATATCGGCATTATCGGTCGCCTGGGCAGTACCCAGGTGTTGGACACCGTCCGCCGGCTGAAAAAATTCCTGCTGGAACGCCATCTGCATGTGATCCTCGAAGACACCATCGGCGAAATCCTGCCGGGCCACGGCCTGCAGACCTCCTCGCGCAAAATGCTTGGCGAAGTGTGCGACATGGTCATCGTGGTCGGCGGCGACGGCAGCCTGCTTGGCGCGGCTCGGGCACTGGCGCGGCATAACGTGCCGGTGCTGGGGATCAACCGCGGCAGTCTGGGGTTTCTCACCGATATCCGCCCGGATGAGCTGGAGGTCGAAGTCGCCAAGGTGCTCGACGGCCATTACCTGGTGGAAAACCGCTTTTTGCTGCAGGCCGAAGTGCGCCGCCACGGCGAAGCCATCGGCCAGGGCGATGCGCTCAATGACGTGGTGCTGCATCCCGGCAAATCCACGCGGATGATCGAGTTCGAGCTGTATATCGACGGCCAGTTCGTGTGCAGCCAAAAGGCTGACGGCCTGATCGTCGCCACGCCTACCGGTTCAACCGCGTATGCGCTGTCGGCCGGTGGCCCGATCATGCATCCCAAGCTGGATGCCATTGTGATCGTACCGATGTATCCCCATATGTTGTCGAGTCGGCCGATTGTGGTCGATGGCAACAGTGAGCTGAAAATCGTGGTGTCCAAAGATATGCAAATCTACCCACAAGTTTCCTGCGACGGGCAGAACCATTTCACCTGCGCTCCCGGTGACACCATCACCGTGAGCAAGAAGGCGCAGAAGTTGCGGTTGATCCACCCGCTGGACCACAACTACTACGAAGTGTGCCGCACCAAGTTGGGCTGGGGCAGCCGCTTGGGGGGTGGAGGCGACTGATGCTCGATCCCGCGCGTAGCTACGACCTGATTGGTGACGTGCACGGTTGCGCCCACACGCTTGAGCACCTGCTCGACCAGATGGGTTACCACAAGCAGGGCGGCACCTGGCGCCACCCGTCACGCATGGCGGTGTTTCTCGGCGATATCATCGACCGTGGCCCACGCATCCGCGAAGCGCTGCACATCGTCCACGACATGACCGAGGCCGGCCAGGCGCTGTGCATCATGGGCAACCATGAGTTCAATGCGCTGGGTTGGACCACACCGGCACCGCCGGGCAGCGGCAAGCAATTTGTGCGCGAACACAACCCGCGCCATGCGCGGCTGATCCAGGAAACCCTGACCCAGTTCGAACAGCACCCGGCCGACTGGCACGACTTCCTCGGCTGGTTCTACGACATGCCGCTGTTTGTCGACGCCGGGCGTTTCCGTGTGGTGCATGCGTGCTGGGATGAGGGGTTCATACAGCCGCTGCGCGCCACGTTCCCGGATGGCTGCATCGATCAGCATTTCCTGCAGGCCGCCGCCGTGCCGGGGAGTTTTGCCTGCAACGCCTTCGATCGCCTGTTGCGCGGCACCGACATGCGCCTGCCGCACGGCCTCACGCTGACCGGTGGCGATGGCCTTACGCGTTCGTTCTTCCGCACCAAATTCTGGGAAGACGACCCGAAAACCTACGGCGACATCGTGTTCCAGCCCGATGCCTTGCCCGAGCCGGTGGCACGCACGCCATTGTCCCCCACCGAAAAGAACACTCTGCTGCGCTATGGCGTCGACGAGCCGCTGTTGTTCGTCGGCCATTACTGGCGCAGCGGCAAACCGGCTCCGATCCGCCCGAACCTGGCCTGCCTGGACTACAGCGCGGTGCTGTACGGCAAGCTGGTGGCGTATCGCCTGGACCAGGAAACCCAACTGGATCCGCGTAAATTCGTCTGGGTCGACGTTGAGCGGCCTGAGGTTATCCAATGAGTACCGTGGCTGTATTGCGCCTGCCCCTGAGTGTCGACCTGGGCGGTTTCGTCAAGTTGCTGCAACGCATGCAGGTGCCCCATCGCGTCAGCGAGGAAGCGGGCGAGCAAGTGCTGTGGGTGCCCGAGTCCATCAGCGACGACGTGCGCGTGTTGTACCAACGCTTTCCCGCCGGTGACCCGGACCAGCAACTGGATATTCCCGAACAAGCGCCCGTTGCGCGCCCGGGTTTTGTTCAGCAGGTGCGCCACAGCCCGGTTACGGCGCTGGTACTGCTGGCAAGCATCATCGTTGGCGCGGTGACGCTGCTGGGTGAAAACCTGCAGACCATGGCCTGGCTGACCTTTCTGCCGTTCCGGGTAGTGGGCGAATACATCCAGTTCACGCCGCTGGCCGACAGCCTGGCCTCCGGGCAGTGGTGGCGGTTGGTCACGCCGATGCTGATTCACTTCGGCATCCTGCACCTGGCCATGAATGGCATGTGGTATTGGGAGCTGGGTCGGCGTATCGAAGCGCGCCAGGGCAGCATTAACCTGCTGGGCCTGACCCTGTTGTTCAGCCTTGTCTCCAATTACGCGCAGTATGCTTATGGCGGCCCAGGCCTGTTTGGCGGGTTGTCCGGCGTGTTGTATGGCCTGCTCGGACACTGCTGGATCTTTCAATTACTCTCGCCCAATCCGGCGTATCGCTTGCCCCGTGGGGTGTTGGTGATGATGTTGGTGTGGCTGGTGCTCTGCCTGTCGGGGCTGGTCTCGATGATCGGCTTCGGCGAAATCGCCAACGCGGCCCATGTGGGCGGCTTGGTTATCGGTTGCCTGACCGGTTTGCTGGGCGGGCTGTATAACCGTCGCAAATCGGCTATTTGATAAGGAAGAGCCTTATGTCCTCTTTTGCTGAAATGATCGAAAACATCACCCCGGACATCTATGAGAGCCTCAAGCTCGCCGTGGAAATCGGCAAGTGGTCCGACGGCCGCAAGCTCACCCCCGAACAGCGTGAGCTGTCCCTGCAAGCGGTGATCGCCTGGGAACTGCAGAACCTGCCCGAAGACCAGCGCACCGGTTATATGGGCCCGCAGGAATGCGCGTCGAAATCGGCACCGGTACCGAACATCCTGTTTAAGTCGGATGCGATCCATTGATTGAAATTGGTCGCGGTGCAGTCAGCAAAATGTCGGCGCAACTCGGTGAGCCGACCGTTCAATACGCGTTTCGCCTGGGCGATACCGAGGTGCCGGTCAACCCGTTGATCGGCACCCATATCCGCCTGGAATATCTCGGTGCCATTCATTGCAGCCATTGCGGCCGCAAAACCAAGACCAGCTTCAGCCAGGGGTATTGCTACCCGTGCATGACCAAGCTGGCCCAGTGTGACCTGTGCATCATGAGCCCCGAGCGTTGCCATTACGAGGCCGGCACCTGCCGCGATCCGGGCTGGGGTGAAACATTCTGCATGACCGACCATGTGGTGTACCTGGCCAACTCGTCGGGGATCAAGGTCGGTATCACCCGTGCCACGCAGTTGCCGACCCGCTGGCTCGATCAGGGCGCCAGCCAGGCGCTGCCGATCATGCGCGTGGCCACTCGCCAGCAATCGGGCTTTGTCGAAGATCTGTTTCGTAGCCAGGTGGGCGACAAAACCAACTGGCGTGCGTTGCTCAAGGGCGATGCGCAGTCCGTCGACCTCAGGCAGGTACGCGATGAGCTTTTCGCCTCCTGCGCCGAAGGCTTGCTGGGGTTGCAGGAACGCTTTGGCCTGCAGGCCATCCAAACCATTGCCGACATCGAGCCGATCGAGATCCGCTACCCGGTGGAGCAATACCCGGCCAAGATCGTCAGCTTCAACCTGGACAAGAATCCGATTGCCGAAGGCACGCTGCTGGGAATCAAGGGCCAATACCTGATCTTCGACACCGGCGTTATCAATATTCGTAAATACACGGCCTACCAGCTCGCCGTGCATCAGTAGAAGGATGCCACCCATGCGCACCGAACAACCGAAGATGATTTACCTGAAGGACTATCAGGCGCCGGACTACCTGATCGACGAGACGCACCTGACCTTCGAGTTGTTCGAGGACCACAGCCTGGTCCACGCGCAGCTGGTGATGCGCCGCAACCCCGAGCGCGGCGCCGGGCTGCCGCCGTTGGTGCTGGATGGCCAGCAGCTGGAACTGCTCAGCGTAAACCTTGCCGATCAGGCACTGACCGCCGCTGACTACCAGTTGACCGACAGCCACCTGACCGTGCAGCCGAGCAGTGACACTTTCACCCTCGACACCACGGTCAAGATTCACCCGGAAACCAACACCGCCCTGGAAGGCCTTTACAAATCCGGCGGCATGTTCTGCACCCAGTGCGAGGCCGAAGGTTTCCGCAAAATCACTTATTACCTTGATCGTCCGGACGTGATGAGCGTGTTCACCACCACGGTGATCGCTGAGCAACACCGCTACCCGGTGCTGCTGTCCAACGGCAACCCGATCGCCAGTGGCCCCGGCGAAGACGGCCGGCACTGGGCGACCTGGGAAGACCCGTTCAAGAAACCGGCCTACCTGTTCGCGCTGGTGGCCGGTGATCTGTGGTGTGTCGAAGACAGCTTCACCACCATGACCCAGCGCGAGGTCGCGCTGCGCATCTACGTCGAGCCGGAAAATATCGACAAGTGCCAGCACGCCATGACCAGCCTGAAAAAATCCATGCGCTGGGATGAAGAAACCTACGGGCGCGAGTACGACCTCGACATCTTCATGATCGTGGCGGTCAACGACTTCAACATGGGCGCCATGGAGAACAAAGGCCTCAATATCTTCAACTCCAGCGCCGTGCTGGCCCGCGCCGAAACCGCCACCGATGCCGCTCACCAGCGGGTCGAGGCAATCGTCGCCCATGAATACTTCCACAACTGGTCGGGCAACCGCGTGACCTGCCGCGACTGGTTCCAGTTGTCGCTCAAGGAAGGCTTCACCGTGTTCCGCGACTCGGGGTTCTCCGCCGACATGAACTCGGCCACGGTCAAGCGCATCCAGGACGTGGCGTACCTGCGTACTCATCAATTCGCCGAAGACGCTGGCCCCATGGCCCATGCGGTGCGCCCGGACAGCTTTATCGAAATCTCCAACTTCTACACCCTGACCGTGTACGAGAAGGGCTCGGAAGTGGTCGGCATGATCCACACCTTGCTTGGCGCTGAAGGCTTCCGCAAAGGCAGCGACCTGTATTTCGAGCGCCACGATGGCCAGGCCGTGACCTGCGACGATTTCATCAAGGCCATGGAAGATGCCAACGGCGTTGACCTCAGCCAGTTCAAACGCTGGTACAGCCAGGCCGGCACGCCGCGTTTGGCGGTGAGCGAGTCCTACGATGCGGCCGCCAGGACCTACAGCCTGACCTTCCGCCAGAGCTGCCCGCCAACCCCGGACAAGGTGGAAAAACTGCCATTCGTGATCCCGGTCGAGCTGGGCCTGCTGGACGGCAAGGGCGCCGGCATTGCCCTGCGCCTGGCCGGTGAAGCGGCTGCAGGCGGCACTTCCCGAGTGATCTCGGTGACCGAAGCCGAGCAGACCTTCACCTTCGTTGACGTCGTCGAAAAACCCTTGCCTTCACTGCTGCGTGGCTTCTCGGCACCGGTGAAACTGAGCTTCCCGTACGACCGCGACCAACTGATGTTCCTGATGCAGCACGACAGCGACGGCTTCAACCGCTGGGACGCCGGTCAGCAATTGGCGGTGCAGGTGTTGCAGGAGCTGATCGGTCAGCATCAGGCGGGGCAACCGTTGAAGCTGGATCAGCGCTTGATCGACGCCTTGCGCACGGTCCTGAGCGACGAAAGCCTGGACCAGGCCATGGTCGCCGAAATGCTCTCGTTGCCGGGCGAAGCCTACCTGGCTGAAATCAGTGAAGTGGCGGATGTCGATGCCATTCATGCCGCCCGCGAATTTGCGCGCAAGCAGTTGGCCGACAACCTGTTCGAAGGGCTGTGGCTGCGCTATCAGGCCAACCGTGACCTCTCCAGGCAAACGCCGTACGTGGCCGAGGCCGAGCACTTCGCCCGGCGCGCCCTGCAGAACATCGCGCTGTCTTACCTGATGCTCAGCGGCAAGCCGCAAGTGCTGGCGGCAACACTGGACCAGTTCGACACCAGCGACAACATGACCGAGCGCCTGACGGCCCTGGCCGTGCTGGTGAACTCGCCGTTCGAAGCGGAAAAAGCCCAGGCGCTGGCGGTGTTTGCCGAGAACTTCAAGGACAACCCATTGGTCATGGACCAATGGTTCAGCGTGCAGGCCGGCAGCACCCTGCCGGGCGGGTTGGCGCGGGTCAAGGCGTTGATGGAACACCCCGCGTTCACGATCAAGAACCCGAACAAGGTACGCGCGCTCATCGGCGCATTCGCCGGGCAGAACCTGATCAACTTCCATGCGGCGGATGGGTCGGGTTATCGTTTCCTGGCGGACCTGGTGATCCAGCTCAACACGCTGAACCCACAGATTGCGTCGCGCCAATTGGCACCCTTGACGCGCTGGCGTAAATACGACGCCGCACGGCAAGCGCTGATGAAGGCGGAGCTGGAACGCATCCGTGGCTCGGGCGAGCTGTCCAGCGATGTGTTCGAGGTGGTCAGCAAAAGCCTTGCCTGACTGCGGTCGTAACAGAGAAAGCCCGTCTTACTGAAGACGGGCTTTTTTTATTGCGCTGGTCTGCGGGATCGGCCTGGGCACTGCGCAACTTCTGGTTGATCCCGTGGCGCTCTGCCAGGCGAAAGTATCCAACTGGCCTAGTGCAATTGAAGTGTGGGAGCGGGCTTGCTCGCGAAAGCGCAGTGTCAGTCAACGATGCATTTGCTGACATACCGCGCTCGCGGGCAAGCCCTAATGCCGGTCAGTTAAGCGCTAAAGCAGAAAAACCTGCGACCTGTGGCGAGGGAGCTTGCTCCCGTTGGGGCGCGAAGCGGCCCCAAAAATGGGACTGCTACGCAGTCCAGCGGGAGCAAGCTCCC
>NZ_JASLAW010000123.1 GCF_030147005.1 Pseudomonas sp. | reverse complement strand
ACAAAATGGCACCGACGTCACGCAGCAGGTTGACGCGCAACTCCAGCTGATCGCCCCCAACAGCTCGAATATCCCCTTATACCGCGACATGATCCTCACCGTGCTGCGCATGGCTCAGGACGACCGTGACCGTTGGAACGCCAAGATCACATTGCGCGCCATCCGCGAGTTGGACCATGCCTTCCGGGTGCTCGAACAGTTCAAGGGGCGGCGCAAGGTTACGGTATTCGGCTCGGCACGAACGCCATTGGAAAGCCCCCTGTATGCATTGGCCAGAGAGGTAGGCGCGACCTTGGCGCGTTCCGACCTGATGGTTATCACCGGCGGCGGCGGCGGCATCATGGCGGCGGCGCATGAAGGCGCAGGCCTGGAGCACAGCCTGGGGTTCAACATCACCCTGCCGTTCGAACAGCACGCCAATCCGACCATCGACGGCACCGACAATCTGCTGTCCTTCCATTTCTTCTTTACCCGCAAACTGTTCTTCGTCAAGGAAGCTGACGCACTGATCTTGTGCCCAGGAGGTTTTGGCACCCTGGATGAAGCCCTCGAAGTGCTGACCCTAATCCAGACCGGCAAAAGCCCGCTGGTACCGGTGGTGCTGCTGGACGCACCGGGCGGCGGGTTCTGGCAAGGCGCATTGGACTTTATCCGCAGCCAGTTGGAGGCTAATCGCTACATCCTGCCGACCGACCTCAAGCTCATACGCCTGGTGCACAGCGCAGAAGATGCAGTGGACGAGATCAACCGCTTTTACGCCAACTTCCATTCAACGCGCTGGCTGAAGCGTGAGTTTGTAGTGCGCATGAATCATCCGCTCAGTGATCGAGCACTGGCCCATTTGCAGGATGAGTTTGCCAGCCTGCGACTAAGCGGAGCGTTCCAGCAGCTTGCCTACACAGGTGAAGACCATGACGAACCGAGGTTCAGTCATCTGACGCGGCTGGTATTCAATTTCAATGGCCGTGACCAGGGACGACTGCGCGAATTGGTGGATTACATCAACTTGCCGGAAAACTGGGCGCAGCCTCAGGGCGAGTCGCAACACCGAGTTGTGCCACAGCCCGCGTGATTTTTGCAGGCAAAAAAAAAGGCCCACTATTTTCATAGTGGGCCTTTCGTTTTGTGCATTCAGTCGTCCATGTCCCGGCCGCTTAACAAGCGACTAATCATGTCCATCGAAAACCCACGATAGCTCAGGAACCGCCCTTGCTTGGCTCGTTCTCTAGCATCGATAGGAAGATGACCTGAAAATTTGCGGCGCCAAGTCTCTTCTAACTGAGACTGCCAACTGATACCGCACTCACGCAGGGCGAGATCGATATCGGCACGTTGCAGGCCACGCTGGCTCAATTCTTCACGGATCCGCGCAGGGCCATAACCAGAGCGCGCGCGGTAGGAGACAAAGCTTTCCAGGTATCGCGATTCCGACAACAGCCCTTCTTCCGTCAACCGGTCGAGAGCTGTTTCGATCATTTCAGACTCTGCGCCGCGCTGACGCAATTTTCGCGTCAGCTCGACCCGACCATGCTCGCGACGTGCGAGCAGGTCCATCGCAGTGCGCCGAACGGCGACGAGTGTATCCAGTACAACAGTCATCGATTGCTTCAGATATCAGTGTCGGCTTCTTCCATCTCGTCAACCGGCTCGCGGTTGGCGGCGGCTTTGACGTCTGGCGCTGGGGTCAGCAGCTTGTCGCGAATCTGCTTCTCAAGCGTGGCGGCGATATCGGGGTTGTCCGCCAGGAACTTGGCCGAGTTGGCCTTGCCCTGCCCGATCTTGCTGCCGTTGTACGCATACCAGGCACCGGATTTTTCGACAAAACCGTGCAGTACGCCCAGGTCGATCATCTCGCCGTTCAGGTAAATGCCTTTGCCATAAAGAATCTGGAACTCTGCCTGACGGAAAGGCGGCGCTACTTTGTTCTTCACGACTTTAACGCGGGTTTCGCTACCAACAACCTCGTCACCTTCCTTCACCGCACCGGTACGACGGATATCCAAACGGACCGAAGCGTAGAACTTCAGTGCGTTACCACCGGTAGTGGTTTCCGGGCTGCCGAACATCACGCCAATTTTCATACGGATCTGGTTGATGAAGATCACCAGGCAGTTGGCGTTCTTAATGTTGCCGGTAATTTTACGCAGCGCCTGGGACATCAGACGGGCTTGCAGGCCCACGTGCATGTCGCCCATTTCGCCTTCGATTTCTGCCTTCGGCACCAGCGCTGCCACGGAGTCGACCACGATCACGTCGATGGCGTTGGAGCGCACCAGCATGTCGGTGATTTCCAGGGCTTGCTCGCCGGTGTCCGGCTGGGAAACCAGCAGGTCGTCGACGTTAACGCCCAGCTTGCCGGCGTACTCAGGATCCAGAGCATGCTCGGCGTCGACGAACGCACAGGTGGCGCCCATCTTTTGCGCCTGGGCGATCACCGACAGAGTCAGGGTGGTTTTACCGGAAGATTCAGGACCGTAGATCTCAACGATACGGCCTTTAGGCAGGCCGCCAATGCCGAGCGCGATGTCCAGACCCAGAGAGCCAGTGGAAATAGCCGGGATCGCCTGACGGTCGTGATCGCCCATACGCATTACGGCACCCTTGCCGAATTGACGTTCGATCTGACCCAGGGCCGCAGCCAAGGCTTTCTTCTTGTTGTCGTCCATTAAAGTCCTCACGTAATCAATAAGGCCTGACGGCCAACACCTGTATAAGTAGACAGTATTGTTCCACAAAGATCGGAGATCGCCTACCCCTGTTTTTCTATTTCTGCTGCAGCTCGTCGCAACAAGCCCTCCAGCGCGGCCTTTACCGTTTGTCGGCGGACTTCATCGCGGTTGCCGGGGAAGTGCGCAAGCTCGGCCGTAACCTCATCGCCCACGCCGAACGCCAGCCATACCGTACCCACCGGCTTGTCCGGCGAACCACCGTCCGGGCCCGCCACGCCGCTGACCGCAACGGCAAATCGTGCCAGGCTTTTTTCCTGCGCGCCGCGGGCCATCGCCTCCACCACTTCCTGGCTGACGGCGCCCACTTTGGAAAACAGCTTTTCCGGCACGTTCAATTGCCGAGCCTTCTGCCGGTTGGAATAGGTGACATAGCCCGCCTCGAACCACGCAGAACTGCCCGGTATCCGCGTAATGGCCTCGGCAATACCGCCACCGGTGCAGGACTCGGCGGTAGTAACGTGAGCATTGAGCACCTGCAAACGGCGGCCCAGTTCGGCAGCCAGTTGAGTGATTTCCTTCACGGTCGTCTCCATGAGTGGGCGGGGGGTTCGCCTACCCTACAGGAGCCCATCGACCATGCAAGATCCAGAGTGCATCAAGAGACTAACGCCCGACAGCCCGCACATACGCCTGACAGGCACGCAAGGCGATCAGGGCGTTATCGCCGTCGTCGGTGATGCGGATAATTCGTTGAGCATGCGCCGGGTCAAGTCGGGCTCGTGGGGCTGCATGAACCACTCCGCCGGGGGTGGCGCAGGCTGGCACTGGCGCGCAGCTGGCGGTATCGGTGGTGTCGAGAAGGACTGACAACCGCACATCAGCAGTGGCCAGGCGGTCACGCAGAGCAGCTTGGTTATGTTGGGCATTGGTTAATTCCTGGGTGTATTGTCGGTCGCTGATGTTGAGCTGTTGCTCAAGGGCCAGGCGCTTTTCCTGTTCCGTCCTCTGCCGATTCAGCGCCGCCTGGTTTTGCTGGTTCAACGCTTGCAAATGGGAAGCGGCCTGACGCTCAAGCTGCGCACCATAGCGCCAGGCCTGCACTTGCCACACCACCGCCATGAGCAGGCATATACCGATCCATCGCAACGCACCTAGGAAACGCATAGCACCGCCTTCGCCCGCTCCCAAAATTGCACGCGATCCTGCTGGCCGTTCAGGCCGCCGTTGATACGTCGGGTAATGGTGTTGAATTGACCTTTATCCGCCAGCTCATTGAGGCCATTGCTTTGCCAGAACCAGGCGGCGGATTCACACGCCCACTGCGGTTGCTCCAGCAACTGCGGTTGTTGCAGCAGGCGATCATCGCCAAACAAAGCCTGGCTGCACGATAGGTAGTTACGCCGTCCGGTTACCTGAATCAGTCCCCTGCCCCGGTATTTCTGGCCGTCACCATCGGCCTCCGGGGTATTGCCCAGGCGCGTGGCCAGGGTGCCGGTGTCGTACTTGCTGAGGTATTGATCGCTGCCCAGTTCACGTACATAGCGCAGTTCGGCGGACTCGTGGCCGATTTGGGCGAGGAAGGCGGCGATGCGCTGCGCAGTGTTGACCTCGTATCGAGCGAAAGCGGCATTCAATGGGGACAAAAAAATGCCCGCTCGAAGGCGGGCCCCAGGCATCACATTCAGAAGCTGGGTAAGGGTAATCAACATGGGGGTTACTCTGAAAAAGTGTCTACACCGACAAACCGCTGGCCTGGATCGTGCAGCGGTAGCCGCCGGTTCGTTTACCATTGGCGGTCACCGTCTTGATCGACCACCGCCCCTGCATAAAGCCAGGCCACGACTCGTCCAGCAGCAACAACCCTTCAGCGGCCAACGACGGGTTACCAGGACACACCACATCGATCTGCAATCCTTCTCGCCCCACACGCCGCATCTCTCCCTGCGCCGCCGAGCGAGCTTCGTCCTCGCTCTGGTAGCGCTGCGTCACCACCTTGAACGGTGCGATGCCCACCTCTACGACATGCTTTTTGCCGGCCGCCGCATCCCACCAGGACGTTTGCGCGCCGTTGTATTTGGCACGGCTGGTTTCGGTGAAGCTGGCGCTGATGAACGCGTGATCACCCGGACGATTGTCACGGGTGACGGACAACTGCACATCCGGCAGTGCCTTTCCCGACAACGATTTGATCTGACCTTTACGCCCAAGCACGTAAAGCTCGTCGATAGGCTTGGCCACCGCATCGAACCGTTTGGCCAGCCTTGTCAGAAACGCCATGTCGCTTTCATTGGTCTGATCGATGTGAGCGATCTGCTCGCGATCGAGTTCAGGCGCTACACGCGGGGAAAGTCCGTAGCGGCTGGTCAATTGTCGAAACAATGCACCCAAGGTTATCGGCCCATGGCTGGCGGTGCGTCGCTGTTTGAATTCATGCTCGTCGAACGGTGCCGCCGTAGCCACCAGAACCAGGCGCATCGGAAACAGCGACGGTTTACGCTGCGTGATTTTGAACACGCCTTTATCCGCCAGACCGGACTCAAGGTAACCAACGCGCAAGCCGATTTTCCCGCCCAGGTCAGGCAACCCTTCTAGGCCCTCGATATCGAGGGTCAACTTCAGTTGGTCGGATACGAACCCCGCTGTGTCAATATGTTCCCATTCCAATAGCCGCTCGTTGAACAACGCGGCATTGGCGCCATAAAGCTCCACTACAGGTGTGAATCCAAGTGCCATGATCGCTCCTTAATCCCAGGCTGAAACCGGCCGGCTCGCGGCAGGTTGCGCAGCCAATTCGGGCACCAGCACGCTGACGCCTGCCGACAATATCGCGCCCTTTTCCGCCAGCTCCGGATTCAAGCGCCACAGCGCTTCCTCTGCGGCATCATCACAACGCCCCAGCTCTCGGTAGAGCAGCAGGTTCACCGAGTCGCCAGCAATACTTCGGACCCTACGCATTGACGAACTCCCCCAATACCAACGTCCAGCTGATCGCCATCGCCGTACCGTCGTCGATCACGCTGGTTTGCTTTTCGCTTATCGACGTGATGGTCCACAAGCCCCAGTTACGCCCTAAGCCGTCCACCAAAGGCAATGGTGCCCGGAGGGCTTGCAGCACACGCAGCTCATCCAGGCGGTCCATGCCCTTGGCACGCGCCGCCTTGCCGCCAAATGTCAGGGTTTCAAGCCCCTGACCCACTTGGCTGGATTTGGGTTTGCCGGCAATGATGTCCAGGCTCACCCACCCACCAGTGCTCCCGCGATCAAGGGTGTCGTAGACGAACCCGCGGGACAGCCCGAAAATAAACGTGCCCAACACCATCTGTTGTCGCATTACACAGCTCCATCGGTCAGTGCTGCGCCACGTCGCGTCGCCAGCAGGTTGTCCATCGACAGCGGCGTAAATTGCGCTTCGATTTGTTGCACCACGAGCGTCGCCAATTGCTGATAACTGGCTTGTTCCGGCGCGTTGATAGTGATTTGCGGGGCGAAGTTGATTTGACGGTTATCGGCTTGAGGGTTGTTGAGGTTGCTGCTGACCTGCGTGGGAGACGGCAAGCGATCCTCGGAACCCATCACTTTTTCAGCCAGCCAGGCACCAACGTCGCTGCCGACGAAAGTCCCCACGGCGCCGCCGACCACCTTGCCGACGGCACCGCCGGCAACGCCTCCCATCACGCCGCCCAACACCGTGCCGGCACCCGGCACAACCGAACCGAGCATTGCCCCCGCAAGCGTGCCGACAGCCCGGCCAACCGCCATGCCGGCGAACTCGCCGGCAAAACCACCGGCGACGCCGCCGCCTACCGAGCCCACGCCGGTGCCAACCGCTTCACCCAGACTCCCGTTCAGCGCACCCGTGGTGACATCGACTCCGGCTTGTGCCAACACCAGTCCCAACGAGGCTCCTTTGGCGACTTTACTTGCCTTCGACGTTTTGCGCGGGCGATCAGAACCAGACCCCGAACCCTGTGTGCGCTGGCCTGTTTGTGCGTCGTTACCCCGAGATTGCTGCGGCCGAGCGGACGAGTCGACAGCACCGCCGCCAGCGGCTCCTTCGCCCAAAATTTTCCCCGCGACCTTTTCGAATACTTTGTCCTTAACGGCACCGAAAACGCCGGAAATCACCGCCCCCAGCCCAGCACCTGCCAATGTGACGGCGGCGGTGGCATGAGGCAGGGCTTCAGCCAACCACCCCACGCCATTGACCAACCCGGTCATCGCCGTCAACGAGGGATCCACGATAGGCGCCAGAGCCGTGTCGGAAGCGGCTTCCAAGCGTGTCGTACTGGCCTCGTAGGCTTGCCGGCGTGCCTGGGTGGAGTCGGCGCGAACCGCTGCCAGGCGCAGAACAGAACCGTGATCCCCCAACGCCGAGGTGGCGTAGCTGGATGTTTCGGCCACCAGCGAAAAGGCCTGTTTCACGTTATCGATAACCGGCACAAGGCTCAGAATCGATTGGTTACCATCGAACAATTGCGTGGCGAGCGCCGCCTGCCTTTCGGCCGGTTGCGACTTGAGCGCCTCCAACACAGTAACCAGTGTCTGCGCTGCATCCTGTTTCATCCCGCCGGCCACTGCTTGGGGATCAAGTTTGAGCGCTGCCCAGGCGCTGCGCTGTCCAGGGGAGGCGCTATCGCCTTTAGCCAGTGCGGCACTGATTTTTTCCAGCCCGAGGCTGGCAGCCCCTTTGCTGTTACCTGCACTGAGCAACGCCGCCGAAAGCGCGGCTGCCTGCGCGGGGCTCATGCCGGCCTCCGTCGCGGCAGCGCCCTTACGTTGCACTACCGTCGCAATATCCGCCGACTCGGCCTTGAGCGAGACAACCGTGCCCAGCACGTTTGTCGCGTCGGCCAAATCCAGGGCCTGCGCACGGTCGAGGTGCATTGATTCACGCCAGCCACCCATGAGTTCGCCGGCATTCTTGACGTCGATTTTGAATGCCGTAGCCATGATCGCGGCGTCGCGGGCGAACTGCTGCAGGTCTTCCCGTCGCCCGGCCTGGTCGATATTGCCTGAAGCGTCAACCCGCTCACTGCCGATACCCGATTTGGCGGCAACGTACTCGACCTTCGCAAGATCCACCGCGCTTGCGCCACTGGCCGCCACCATTGGCTCGGACGCCATGGCGAGGTTGGCTTCGCGCATTGACTTGCGCTCGCGTCCTTCAAGTTGCAACAGCTGGCCCAGGTCAGTCATCACGGCGTCCAGTGCCTGCGACCGTGTCCCCGTGTTGGCCACCGTGTGGGTGCTCGTATCGCTCGCCCCCGCCGCCTCGACGGCGTCGGCTTGCCGGGCGTCCATTACTTTGAGCAACGAAGCGTTGAACAGCTCGAGCGTCTCCACGAGTCGCCCCTGGCCTTCGGCCAGATGATTGATCTGCAGGCTGGCATCGGCCAATGCCAATGCCAGGTTCACAGCATTCTCCGGCACAGCCTCAACCGGGCTCGCCAGCGTTTGTCCGATAGGATTGAGGCTGGCCTGCGCCCCCGCCATTGCAAGTGAGCGCTGAATCATCACGCCGTCCTTGGCGATGGCTGACTCGGCTTCTTTATTACTGTCTGCCATCCCGCTCTACTCCTGTTTAACGCCAAGGCGACTGATCGCGATGTCGTAGCGGCGCAATGCCTTCCCGGCGTCCCAGTCGAGGATTTCCGCTTCGTTTACCGAATAAACCAGCGGTACTACATCGAGGATCACTTCGATGTCGCGTTCCGAAAGAAGTCCGCCGGTTTGTTTAAAAAATCGTCGATGCGCCCCTGCAGTTCCGTCCAGTCGGGCACGGTCAGGCCGGCGAGATCCGGAATCATCAGGCCGGAACAGTGAGCGGTGATGAACTCGGCACGCTCTTTGTTGGAAGGCAGCTTTTTCATCACCTTGGTGGCGCGCAGGGCAGGCATTTCCAGGGTGACGTGGGTGAGCGTGCGACCGCTCGCTTGGAGCGGAAGCAGCAGCGCGACCTGCTCGGAGGTCGACGATTCGCGTGGCACATCGGCCTGGTCGAGAAAGAAAGATGCAGGCTGGGTCGACATCTCGTGTACGTACTGCGCGATGCTGACGTAGTCCGGACGCTTGAGCTGGTCGAGTTCTTTTTCCGACAGGCCAGTGGCGAGCTTGGCCAGTTCGAAAAACTGGTCATCCTCGTCATCACCAGCGCGCGCCAGGGCTTCTTTCTGTGGCGCGTAGAACAACGGTTTTAGTTGAATCTGCTCGATCACGGCACCAGTGTCGGCGGTGATCGGGGACAGCAGGATGTGTAGCGCAGGCATCCAGGCCATGGGGGAATTCCTTGATAAACGATATTGAATTGCACGGAAAATCCGAATCTGGGTACGGTCCATGTAGGTGCCTGGCCTGACTGCGATGCAAGCGACTCGATGTGTTTGATGTTCCGAGTTGATGCTATCGCAGGCAAGCCAGCGCCCACATTGACCGTGCTCGCTTCAGAGTGCGCTGGGGTTTAAGGCATCAGCACAGCGCGGCGCGCTTCGCCGAGAATGTCGACGCCGTTGAGCACGAACTTCTGGGTGCGCACATCGATGTCGATCACCGGGATACCGTTTTCCAGACGGTTGTAGGTGCGGCAGGACAGTTCCAGAGTGGTGACGGGCTTGGCATTCATCGTCAGCGCGGTTTCGCTCAGAGACTTCAACTTGCCGCCCACGGTGTGGTAGGTGAAGTAGGTCTTGCCATCCTGATCCTGGCCGGCTTCACGCACGTTCAACAGGATGTCATCACCCTGCGTGACGCCAAGCGCCAGCAGGACTTGCGCACCTACCCCTTGCAGTACCAGGGTTGCGCCCAGCGCCTTGGCGCTTTTGGCGACCTCTTCGGCAATGAAGCGCCCGCCGGTCATCTGGTCCATCTCGAACTCGATCTTCGGCGGCGTAAAGGAATCGACCGTGGCCGACAACGGCAGGCCTTGAAGGGTGGCCGCAATGGCCTGTCTGACTCGGTTGGTAAACATTAGAGAACGTCCTCCAGGAACTGCTCGATGATTTCATCGCGGGCGTTGAGTTGATAAACCATGTGTTCGTTCGGCGCGTAGCGGCCGTAGTCGATGACGATGAACCAGGTGCCGTTCTTGTACTTCTCGACGCTGTTCAACTCCGGGTGCAGGTAAACGCTGCCGCCAGGGATGGTTTCGTCGGCCACCAGGGTTTGCAGCCAGTCGTTGATGCGCTTGACCTCCTGGTCCATGAAGGACTTGGTGAGGTTCTTGGCCATGGCCTTCTGGCCGGCCTTGACCAGCTTGCGGCTGATGGCGTCTTCCAGACCGACGTAGCTGATGAATTTGCCGGTGATGGAACGGTTGCCCAGCAGCGAGAAACCGCCGAGAACCGTGCGGGCGTAGTAGCTCACGCCATAGCGGTTGAGCAGGTCGCCTTCGGTGGAGGTGTCGAGGATGTTGTACTCGACGACGCGGGAAACGTCTTCGGCAAAGGTCACCTGATTACCTGGGCTTTCCCACTGCTTGACCTTGGCCAGTGCAGCGATAGCCAACGAGGAAGGCGACAGAAACACGTTCTTTTTCGCGGCCTTGGAATACACCGACGGCATGTTGTGCACCAGCAGGCAACGGTCGAAGCCCAGGTCGGCACCGCCCAGTTCGCCGCTGTAAGTCACTTGATCGGCGACCGAAGCGTCCTTGCCATCGAGCACCACACGGGCCTTGATGCGCTTGCCGAAGGAGGCGAACTCGCCGGCCACGGCCTTGGTGCCGGTGAAGCCTGGGGCACCGATGATGGTTAGGTCTTCCGGCACGCTGCTCAGGGCAGCCAGGCCGAGTTTGCGCCCCGTGACGGGGTCGTTGCCGCCGATCACATTGTTGATCGTGTCAGCCGGGGTGGCGCCTTCTTCGACAATGACCACATAGACCGGCACCTTCACCACTTTGAGGATCTGGTACACCGCCTGGAACAGCGTGCCCGACTCAGTACCGCTAGGGTCCAGCAGCGCCTGGGTGGTGAAGCTGTTGATGCGGAACGGGGCGTTTTTCGGGATCGATGCATGGGCGTTGGGGGCGGTACCCACCAGGCCGATGACGTTATCGCCCAGGCCACCCATAGCCTCGGGAGATTCGGTGGCATTCACAGTGATGCCGTTGTGCTCGAAGTTCAAAACCTCAGCCATGATTATTCAGCCTTCTTGGAGTTGGAGTTGAGGACGCTGGTCAGTTCCAGGCGGCCGGCGGTACGCAGGGCGGATGCTTCGACGTCCAGCAGCTCCAGCTCCTCGCCGGCAGTGGACCAGTGGCCGTTGCCGATGGGGAAAGGGATGAGAACGGTGTAGGTTTGGCGTGTGGCCATGGGTAGGATTCTCCGGGTGAGAAACGCCAAAACCCCTGCGGAGAGGGGCTTTGGGGAGGCGAAAAAAAACCGCTTTCGCGGGTGTTATTTCAGGAAATCAGGTTTGGATGGCCAGAGCACTGTATCTGGATCTTCTCCCTGATCTGGAATATCACGCAGTTTTTGACGATACTCAGCAAATATAAGCTTATGGGTGTCGAGCATCGGATAGTCTGGCATTGCTGCATAATCACTAGCCGTCAAGTCTTGGTCCCTTGCCTTACGAATCATTTCCCATTTTATAATCGGATGGAGTTCCGCAGGTATAAATAGTGGTTTCATATTCTATCCTCAGCCTAGAGCCAACATCGTTCCCCAATCACCTGGGTTGGTTACAACGCCCGTGCATGCGCCGGCCAGCATGACTTCAATAACACCAGTTGATGAGTTCCGCATCGGGTGCAGATGGTAATAAGTTCCAAACAATTCAGTAGGAGAAATAACACTGGAACACCAGCGCCATTTGCCTTTTTTAACTCCAGTACTCCAAGCGCCAGACACCTCACCTTCCAAAAGACGCACGAAGGCGCCTATAGTCAGGTAGGAGTTCTGTGGCACTGCACCAGAGCCATTCGCAAGCGCCATATCGACAGTGTAAGGAAACGCAAGCCAAGGACTAACTCCTGACACCGACCACTTCATTTGCCACAGATGTACCAGAGTGCGCCAATAGTCGCTCGCCCTGATTTCAAAGTTTGGATATTGTTCACGCACGTCTGCCTGCACCTGAAGCAAGAAATCCACATCCGTTTGTGGACGTCCAGCCGCTTGTGAGGCAGAGGTGATAGTTCGCAGCTTAGTGGGCGACACTTCAGCATGAATACCCCAATTTTCAATCAGTGTTCCGTCGGTATTCGGGGATAAATTAAAGTTTTTGGTGACCGCTAACCTCGGGAGCCTATTTTTCAATTCCTCCAATTGAAATTCATACACCTGGCGGGCATCCGCTATCGCCTTGTCAATTTCTCCGACTTTTCCTGTAATTACGTTAGTCAAATTGTTTGCCGCGCTCACGACGGCAGCAAGTTGCTGTTCAGTACTCAAAATGAAAACTCCTAAACGCTTGGAAAGCGCCATGTAAAAGCATTTAAAAACGCTCTATTTTCTTTCGACTGCCATTACTCGAAATAGAACCCCTACACCGCGTGCCATATTGTCGATGCTCGCGGCCGATAAGACCGCAATTTCATCAGTCAACAACACATTCAAATTCTCACTCCCCACCACAATCGTCACGCTATCCGCCGGCAACGGCGAAATATCCAGCGTAAATTTTTGCAGCACCCGCGCCGCCGCCGCTTTATACGTCAGCAACTTCCCGGCCACGGAGTACACCGCCAGCAAAGTCCCACTGGCGAGGTAAAAGCCGAACTCGCCAATCTCATACTCGCCGTCGCCATCAAACAGCGCGGCCATCCTGAGTTGGCGCTCACCCAGGTCTTCGTAGTCCACAATGGCGACCCGTTGGCGCTCATCACGCAAGGCTACTTCCGTGCCGTCTGGGGTGTAGCGGCCGGTACCGGCGCCGATGTGGGTGATTTCGCCTTTGAGGCCTTGATTCTTCGCCTGCAGCACTTCATCCAAACCCTTGGAGGTGAAGCGCACCAGGCGCGTAATGTCATCTGTCATGGCTGCGCCCTGAGGTCGTAGTCGTTAATGGTGTAGTGCCGAGCAACGCCAACACTGTTTAGTCGAGCAACCAACGCCAATTCCGGCAGCGCGCCGTTTAAATACAACTCGCCATCGCTTAGCGGGGCATCAAGCACCTGCGTGAGCGCAAGCCGACCTTCGGTTTCGTGAACAACGGTAATCGTCGCCTGATCCCGCTCACTCTTCGCCGCATTGATACGCCGGATCAGCCGGTTGTGATCCCCACTGGACCAACTGCGCCCAATGATCGCCTGCACATCAAAGGTGTACGGCACACCCAGCGGCCGCTGCTGATACCAGGCGCTGATGTTGGGGGTGAAGCCCAATGACTCCACCGCGTAACTGAGTGCCTGGGGCGTACCGGCCTGGCGCTGGATCTGCCAGGACAAAGCCACGGTCAGGCGCTTTTCCGATTCGCTGGCAACGGCATCCCATTCGCTGACGCCTCGGTCGGCGGCCAGATAAGGAAGAAATACGCTGGGCGTTTGCAGCGGGTTCATCAACGCTGGAAACGGCGGTGTGATTCGCTCAAGCAACGTGCTGAAGCCTAAATCCAGGGCCTTTTCCAGCGGTGAACTGTTGGCCGGCAGCAAACTCGCTTTGGGTTCACTCATAGCGTACGCACCTCGACCTCAACACCCGTGCAATACGGGGCCTGGAACGCGCTGCTGACGATCGGCTCCAGCGGTTCAAGGATTTGCAGTTGCGCCGCTCCCGCACTGTGGATGGCATAGTCGATCCAGCTGGGGTCGACGCGCCCTTCCAGGCGATGGCAGGAATCGGCGTAAGTCTGCAACAGTTGCTGCGCCGCCACTTGAGTCAGGCCCGAGTCCGGGCCGGCGTTGATCTTGGCAACGACACGAATTTTGTAGGGTTGGATCTGTGCGCCCTGGACCGTGACAAGATCGGTTTCCGGCCGTACATCCGGCCGTGCGAAATGTCGACGTACACCGTCAAGCAAATCGGCAGATGGGGTACCGTCGCCCTCACGAGACAGCACGGTCACCATCACCTCGCCGGGCGCGGTACGTCGGCCGTTGCCGTCTTTGACCTGGGCCGCATAGCCGTCCGGATCGAAGGTGTAATTGACGGTTACCACGCCCGGCGATGCGCTCTGTACCTTGACTATTGGTCGCTCGCCGAGGGTGAACACTTCACGGCGATACTGCATCCTCGAGCCCGCTGCCGGGGCGTGGGGTGCCAGGTAGTAACGCAAGCGAGCGTCGTCGTCGCTTTCCAGAGTCGGCGGCACGGGCGGGAAGGCTGCCGGGTCACCGGGATCCAGCACCTGGCGTTCCAGGCCCATATCCGCCAGGCGTGCATCCAGGTTGCTGCCGGTAGCCCACCACGCCAGCATCTGCTTGATGCGTGCATTGTATTTGCGCTCATGGGTTTGCAGGCGCACGCAAAACGCCTCGAGAGCCAACGTCAGCAGTTCACTTTCGTTGTCGAGGCTGATCTTGAGTTTGGCCGCGCTTTGCGGCGCACGGGTGGCGACGTAATCGACCACGAATGCCTTGAACTCAGCCAGCAAGGGTTCGAACTCATCGACCGCGATTATCGCCGGCTCGGCCAGTTGGTTCTGGCCAGGGATCAGCATGCTCATGTCACGACCTCAAAGGATTGTTGGCGGTTTTTCCAGGTGCCGGCAAAGCGCAGCAACAGGCCAGCGCCCTGGCGGGTGGCGACGATGACTTGGGGCTGGAAGTCGCCGATGCCGTTCTGCGCGTTATAAAAAGCCTGGGCGGCATGGCTTTGGGCGAGCAGCAGCAGGTCATCGCCGAGGTTCTGCCCGAGCAGTTGCGGGATCAGCGAGCCATACAGCGGACGCTTCTGCCGCGTGCCTACAGGTGTGGTCAGCGCTCGGGTGGCGCGCTGCACAAATTGCAGCCAGTCATCGACGGCTGCCCCGGTGTTGCGATCGATGCCAATCATGGAATCTCCTTGTCAGGGGCTGATGACTCGACCTTGGTGGTCTATCACCGGGCCGCTGAAGTGGGCACCGCCGGCATCCAGTAACAGTGCGGTGCCGCCGATTTGCAGGGTGATGCCCTGCGGGTTGAGGATCAGGCTGGCGGCGCCGACCTTGACGTCGACCTGTTCACGCGAACCGCTGAACATCGTCGGCCCGTTGACCCAGTTGAAGGTGTGACTGGCATCGTCATAATCGCTTTGCGTGCCGTCTTGATGGCGCCGCCGGGTCAGAGAGGGAAGAGTGGAGACTGGCGGAAAGAGACTACTGTTGAGACCGAACAGAGCCACGGACTGCGCGCCTCCTTCCCCACCGCCGTAGTTAAGCAGCAGGCATTGTTCGCCCACCGATGGAATACGGGTTTCGGTTTGGGCACCGGCGCTGGGGTTGAAAAAGCGGATCGCTGGGGTGAGCAAATCACCGTGGCTGACCCTGCAGGTATTGCTGGCAGCATCGACCTGCTGGCAAACGCCAATCCGGCAGAAGCTTTCAGCGCGTCGATACAGGTCTTCGAGCTGGGCCTCCATCTCCGCCAGGCGTTCGACAATCGGCCCCAATTGCATGCGTAACAGCGCGTCGAACATGGGCTACTCCGCCAGTGGCTTGTATTGATCGGGATCATCGATGTTCGAGACGTCCCAGGTGCAGGCAAACAGTGGTTGGCCTGTAGGATCGTTGAGCAACGCGGGCCCGAGGTAGAGGGTTTGAGTGAAGGAAACGGTCCAGGTGTCGTAGTCCGTTGCCGCAGTAGCACCCACAGAGGGAACAGCGACAATATTCGTCGGCAAGTCGCACTGGGACTGGGGCAGGCTCCAGCGATTGTCCAGCACCAGATCCATCAACTGGCTGGCCAGGTCGCAGGCATCGAACGGCAATGCGCCGGGGGCAACCATGGCTTTGAGCGAAATGGCCAGGACATGGGCCTTACGGCCTTCGCGAGAGCGAATACCCGGGCCATTGCCTTCAACCGTGACCATCACGCCGGTTTTTTCCACGTCGCTGTGGAAGTCCTGGTGGCTGCCGACCTTGAGGTCCGGCAAGGCCGCGTGCAGCGCAGCGCCGATAGCCTGGGGAAGTTGGGATGGCTTTTCGATAAGGGTCATTTAAGTGGCGTCCTTGCGGTTACTGCGGATCCTGACGGGAGCCTTCATTGATCCCGATGCGCTTGGCCGCCCAGCGCTCATAGAGGCCGATGGCCACGTCGGCGCCGGCCATGGCAGTCAGGCAGCCAATGGCGCCGGCGGTCCAGATCGACATACCGGCGGCGTAACACAGCATCAAGGCCGAAACCCCGCACACCATGCACGCCCCGGACCTGAGCGCCAGACGCCGAATCAACGACCAGCCACGGGCGCCCTCCTTGTCGGCGCGCCACATTTCGCCGGAAACTCCGCCGATCACTGCCAATACGATGACCAGCCAGATAGGCATTTCCGCTAACGCTTGCTGTTCATTTGTCATGTCACGCCTCCTGGCTGAGCACTAGATAGTCCGTTTTTCAATTGCACATACTTCGATAGGTAGGCATTCCAAAAAGCCCGGTTGCCCAGGCTTTTCAGTAATGATGTCCTCGGACTTTCGGCGCTGCTGGCGCGGTACGGTCCTTTCCTCAATGTTTTTTCCGACCACGATCCCTGTCCGCCGGATAACTGCTTCTGGTGCTTTACGCTGCACACCCGGGTCAGTTGCCAACCCTCTGAACCGTTAAGGCCGGTTCATCGCTGCCTGTTTTTAACGCGATACAACTAAAGAGCGTCGGCATCCTTGCCGGTATTGCCTGGCATCCCTGCCATCGCTTCGATGGCTTCCTTGCCGATGTTGCGTGCCTTCCTTGTCTTCCTTGGCAGCATCCTTGCCGCCTCCACCAGGCCTTGTCGGCTGGCTTGAGACAAAGAATATGCATGTATGCATATACAGTCAATGCGTAAATGCATTTATTTTTGGCTCGATAATGCGTCAATGCATTAAAAGCCTTGAGGGCAAAGGGTTTGCCGGTTTTCGCAAGCCGAAAAAAAGCCCGCACATTGGCGGGCTTTGTCTTACGTAAGGAGGTTAACGGGCGTACATGCCCCACCAGAACACATGACCGAGGATGCTGATTTGCTCATCCTGGATATCCTGGAAGCTGTAGTCTTCATCCGGATGCTCATCCCGATTGAAGCTGCGCAGGCGAATCCCGGTAGGCAAGCGGTAGAGCTGTTTAACCCGCAGCTGTCCGTTGTGATTGATGGCATACAGGTCACCATCGACGATGTCACCAATCCCGCTCTTGCCGGCATTTACGCCCACAGTGGCGCCATCGCGCAGCACCGGCAACATACTGTTGCCACGCACCGTCACGCATTTGGCCTGGTCGAACTGCACGCCGTTATGCCGAAGGCTGCGCTTTCCAAAGCGCAGGCTGGCCTTCTCGCTTTCCTCGATGACGAATCTTCCTGATCCAGCAGCCAATTCAACCTCGCGCAGAAAGGGGATCGACACCTCGTCATCATTAACGGGGGTGTCGTCGTCCCACAGGCTTATGTCCTTGAGTTCCGAATGCATCGGGTCGCGCCCATCATCACGCAAAGCACCCACCGCCGCGCGCCCGCGCAACTGGTCGGTGCTCACGCGGAAGTACTCGGCGATGCGGGAGATGTGTTTATCCGAAGGATCGACGATCTTGCCGCTGAGGATTCGGGACAGTGTGGATTGAGGCACACCGGTACGCCGGTGAAGCTCCGTGGGGGAGATCCGGTCGCGGTCCAGCAGCTCTCTTAAGACGATAGAAACGTTGCGTTTTTGCATAATCGGGATATTGACGGGAGTTTTCGAGGATGGCAAATGCTAATTTGCATATTTATGCATTAAACCATCGATGTGGGCGAAACTGAAACAAAATACTGTATATACGAACAGTTAATTAGCCTCTATTATCCCGCTCTGCTCGAAATACCCCGAAGGGCAACCGAATGTAATAGGGCGAAGATTGACAGTGACCCTTGCTTGTCGACAATTCAGAGCCTATGTATAAAACTCTGTAACAACTTAGCCAGCAACGACGGAGGTGCTCATGGCTTATTCAGCTTTAGCTGTCGCTAACGCCTTCATTGAACGCGCGAAGGAAGGCAAGCTTTCAGGCCTGACGCCGATGAAACTGCAAAAACTGCTGTTCTATACCCAGTCCTGGCATCTGCGCGAGCGGGATCAACCGCTTATGGATGACCATTTTGCCCGTTGGCAATATGGCCCGGTCATTCCATCGCTGTACCATGAGTTGAAATCCTACGGCAGCCGGCCGGTAACTTCGCTGCTCAGCAATTTGAAGCCCGACGACGAAGACATCGTCTTCGTTACACCGAGGATTCCCGATAGCGACACCTATGCCCATCGCCTGATTGACCGAATTATCAGCAAATACGGCGAATGGTCCGGCCCCCAGCTTTCGAACCTCTCACATGAGGAAGGTACTGCCTGGGCACTCAGGGGCGCTGACGGGTCCGCCATGGACTGGAAAGACATGGCCGAACTCATTCACCCGCAGAGTCGCAACCGTGAGTGAGGAACTCGACAACCTCGACCTCAACCGCCCCCCGGCTACGGGGCCCGACCAGGACTCCCAACCGGGAGGCGAGCAAGCGGCAGGCGCGGACGATGAAAGAAACCAGAACCTGAAAGACCAAAAGGCCGAGAGGCAACTGCGCAAGAAATATGCGGGGCGGGCCTTTTGGTTTGCTGCCTGTGGCGTGATCTTTTGGGCGGTTCTACTGGTGTGGAATGGTTGGTCGACTTACTACTCGGGTAAAGCGCCGTTCTCGGATAACGTATTGATCGCCATCACCACGGCAACTTCAATCAATCTGTTTGCGGCTTTTCTCGGCGTTATTAGAGGCTTGTTCCCTGCCAGTGGTCGCAGGTCAAAGTAATAGCTACGCAGACTCCAGCAAGCCACTTCGTGGGCCTGTAGCGCATAACTGCTTTCTTCCCTCGGTATTACCTTCCCTTTTGCACCCTGCGAACCCTCGACCTCGCGTGTTAACCTTGCCGCCATCGCAAAAAATGCTGGGCCAAGCGCCCCCTTTGCCCCATCACTTTCAACGAATTTGCCTATTACCCAATGAGTAAAAACGCCTCCGATCTGTCCTCCCACACCCCAATGATGCAGCAGTACTGGCGCCTGAAGAACCAGCACCCTGATCAGTTGATGTTCTATCGCATGGGCGACTTCTACGAGATCTTCTATGAAGACGCAAAGAAGGCCGCCAAGTTGCTGGACATCACCCTGACCGCCCGCGGGCAGTCGGCGGGGCAGTCGATTCCGATGTGTGGGATTCCTTACCATTCGTTGGAAGGTTACCTAGTCAAGCTGGTGAAACTGGGCGAGTCGGTGGTGATCTGTGAGCAGATCGGCGATCCGGCTACCAGCAAGGGGCCGGTGGAACGGCAGGTGGTACGCATTATTACGCCGGGGACGGTGAGTGATGAGGCACTACTGGATGAGCGGCGCGATAACCTGATCGCTGCCGTTCTGGGCGACGAGCGTTTGTTCGGCCTGTCGGTACTGGATATCACCAGCGGCAACTTCAGCGTGCTGGAGATCAAGGGCTGGGAGAACCTGCTGGCGGAGCTGGAGCGTATCAACCCGGTGGAGTTGTTGATTCCGGACGATTGGCCGAAGGACCTTCCGGCGGAGAAGCGTCGCGGGACCAAGCGGCGCGCGCCGTGGGATTTCGAGCGTGATTCGGCGCTCAAAAGCTTGTGCCAGCAATTCTCCGTGCAGGACCTAAAGGGTTTCGGCTGTGAGACCTTGACCCTGGCCATCGGCGCGGCCGGTTGCTTGCTCAGTTATGCCAAGGAAACCCAGCGCACTGCCTTGCCGCACTTGCGCAGCCTGCGCCATGAGCGTCTGGACGATACCGTGGTGCTCGATGGCGCCAGCCGTCGCAACCTGGAACTGGATACCAACCTGGCGGGCGGGCGTGACAATACGCTGCAATCGGTGGTCGACCGCTGCCAGACCGCCATGGGCAGCCGCTTGCTGACCCGCTGGCTGAACCGGCCATTGCGGGACTTGAGCGTGCTGCAAGCGCGTCAATCTTCCATTACCTGCCTGCTGGACGGCTATCGCTTTGAAAAGCTGCAGCCGCAACTGAAAGAAATTGGCGATATAGAGCGTATCCTCGCCCGAATCGGCCTACGCAATGCGCGTCCACGTGACCTTGCGCGCCTGCGTGATGCCCTCGGTGCCCTGCCGCAACTGCAGGCGGCGATGACCGAGCTGGACACTGCGCACCTGCAACAGCTAGCCGTTACCGCCAGCACCTATCCGGATCTCGCGGCGCTGCTGGAAAAAGCCATTATCGACAACCCGCCGGCGATCATCCGTGATGGCGGGGTCCTGAAAACGGGTTACGACAGTGAACTGGATGAGCTGCAATCGCTGAGCGAAAACGCCGGGCAGTTCCTGATTGACCTCGAGGCACGCGAAAAAGCCCGCACCGGGCTGGCCAACTTGAAGGTCGGCTACAACCGAGTGCACGGCTATTTTATCGAGTTGCCGAGCAAGCAGGCTGAGTCTGCGCCTATCGACTATCAACGTCGCCAGACCCTCAAAGGCGCCGAGCGGTTTATCACCCCAGAGCTCAAAGCGTTCGAAGACAAGGCGCTGTCGGCCAAGAGCCGTGCGCTGGCTCGAGAAAAAATGCTCTATGAAGCCCTGCTCGAAGACTTGATCAGCCGCCTGGCGCCATTGCAGGACACCGCCGCCGCCCTCGCGGAGCTGGATGTGCTGAGCAACCTCGCGGAGCGTGCGTTGAACCTGGATTTGAACTGCCCGCGGTTTGTCAGCGAGCCGTGCATGCGCATCGTCCAGGGGCGCCACCCGGTGGTGGAGCAGGTGCTGACTACGCCGTTCGTCGCCAACGACCTGTCCCTGGATGACGACACCCGCATGCTGGTGATTACCGGCCCGAACATGGGTGGTAAATCCACCTACATGCGCCAGACCGCCTTGATCGTACTGCTGGCCCACATCGGCAGCTTCGTGCCGGCGGCCAGTTGCGAGCTGTCCCTGGTGGACCGGATCTTTACCCGGATCGGTTCCAGTGACGACCTGGCCGGTGGGCGCTCGACGTTTATGGTGGAAATGAGCGAAACCGCCAACATTCTGCATAACGCCACCGACCGTAGCCTGGTGCTGATGGACGAAGTGGGACGCGGCACCAGCACGTTCGACGGCCTGTCGCTGGCATGGGCGGCGGCAGAGCGTCTGGCACACTTGCGCGCCTATACGCTGTTTGCTACCCACTACTTCGAACTGACGGTATTACCGGAAAGCGAGCCGCTGGTAGCCAACGTGCACCTCAATGCCACCGAGCACAACGAACGCATCGTGTTCCTGCACCACGTGCTGCCGGGCCCGGCCAGCCAGAGTTATGGGTTGGCGGTCGCACAGTTGGCCGGTGTGCCGACTGACGTGATTACCCGCGCGCGCGAACACCTCAGCCGCCTGGAAACCACCGCCCTGCCCCATGAAACCGTGGTTGCCAGCCCCGCCAAGGCCAGCAGGAAATCCGCCGTGCCACACCAGAGCGACCTGTTTGCCAGCCTGCCCCATCCGGTACTGGATGAGTTGGCTAAGCTTGACTTGGATGACGTGACGCCGCGCAAAGCGCTCGAAATGTTATATGCACTGAAGACTCGGATATAACGCAGACGCTTGCAAGCTGGTAGACTCTCGCGCGGTTTGGGATGCTGCGGCTTTTAGCCTGGCCTGCAGACTATCGCTCCCGAACCTCGCGAGCCCTGCCACAAAGGGTTTCGCTGCCGCCGCCTGAGGAGAAAATTAGAAATGACCTTCGTCGTCACCGACAACTGCATCAAGTGCAAGTACACCGACTGCGTAGAAGTGTGTCCGGTGGACTGCTTCTACGAAGGCCCGAATTTCCTGGTCATCCACCCGGACGAGTGCATTGATTGCGCCCTGTGTGAGCCAGAATGCCCGGCCACTGCTATTTTTTCCGAGGACGAAGTTCCTGCCGGCATGGAACAGTTCATTCAGTTGAACGTCGAGCTGGCGGATATCTGGCCGAACATCACTGAGAAGAAAGACGCGTTGCCGGATGCGGAAGAGTGGGATGGTAAAACGGGCAAGATCGCGCACCTCGAGCGCTGACAGCACCGCAGCCAAAAAAAAGCCCCTTGCGGGGCTTTTTTTTTGCATTCTCAGGCGCGTGTCACTTTTCTACAGGCGAAAAAAGGGGCGGTATGACCCGCCCACATTTTTTCCCTAGTCCCTTTATTCCTTTTCATCATCCTGATGAATCGCATCCTGCGATATTCCTTGAACCATCGTTCCGTGATGGCCGTGCCAATCCGTGGACACAGGGCTGATGTTAGAGAGTTCCATGGGAAGTTCAACGGGATCCAAACCGCAGGCAGTCACGCTTTCCCGCTCAAAACGCATTAATTAATTGTTATATTTCAAACAGATAGAAAAACACCCCAGCAAATCGGGACATACATGGCGGGCAAAAAAACCGATCACTTACGATAAAGTAAGCCAATGCTTACACGATCACTGCGCAAACACGTAACACCCGCTGCCCCGGCACTCTCCAGACATAAAAAAGCCCCGACCCCGTCGAGGCTTTTTCCGCTCACTGCCCTCAGTCGTCGCTGACGGTAATGGTCGGCATTGCTGGTGCAGCGGCTTCCTGCAGCACGATCCGTGCGCCCACATGGCGGGCCAGTTCCTGATACACCATGGCAATCTGACCATCGGGCTCGGCAGCCACGGTGGGCTTGCCGCCATCGGCCTGTTCACGAATCACCATCGACAGCGGCAACGAGGCCAGCAGTTCGACGCCGTATTGAGTCGCCAGCTTTTCGCCGCCGCCTTCGCCGAAGAGATGCTCGGCATGACCGCAGTTTGAGCAGATGTGCACCGCCATGTTTTCCACCACGCCCAGCACTGGAATGTTGACCTTGCGGAACATCTCCACGCCTTTCTTCGCGTCCAGCAATGCCAGGTCCTGGGGGGTGGTGACGATCACTGAGCCGGCCACCGGAACCTTCTGCGCCAGGGTCAGCTGGATATCGCCGGTACCTGGCGGCATGTCGACCACCAGATAATCCAGATCGCCCCAGGCGGTCTGGGTGACCAATTGCAGCAGCGCGCCGGAGACCATTGGCCCGCGCCAGACCATTGGCGTGTTGTCATCGGTGAGGAAGGCCATGGACATGACCTCCACGCCCAAGGATTCAATCGGCACAAACCACTTCTGGTCCTTGACCTTCGGCCGTGTGCCCTCGGCAATGCCGAACATCACACCCTGGCTCGGGCCATAGATATCGGCGTCGAGGATGCCTACGCGTGCACCTTCGCGGGCCAGGGCCAGGGCCAGGTTGGCGGCGGTGGTGGATTTGCCCACACCGCCCTTGCCCGACGCCACGGCAATCACGTTCTTGACGTTAGCCAGGCCTGGGATCTGTGCCTGGGCCTTGTGCGGTGCGATCACACATTGGATATCGACCTTGGCCGAACGCACGCCATCGAGGCCTTCAATGGCCATTTGCAGCATCTGCGCCCAGCCGTTTTTGAACAGGCCGGCGGCATAGCCCAGCTCCAGCTGGACCGATACCTGGTCACCCTGGACCTCGATAGCCCGCACACAACCGGCACTGACCGGGTCCTGGTTCAAATAGGGGTCGGTATACTGGCGAAGAACGGCTTCCACCGCTGCGCGATTGACGGCGCTCATGGGCAACTCCCGAAAAAGACTGAGTGAAACAGGCGGCTATCCTAACCGTTCCAGGCCACCAGCGGCATGCTTTCGCAGGTTCGGAAGATTCTGAAATAGCGCCACGGGGTGAAATAAATTTCCCGGCGCTTTATAGTGGCCGACCTCCGTTTCATCAAGTAGCCGAGCCCCATGTCCGAGCCACGCAAGATCCTCGTCACCAGCGCCCTGCCCTATGCCAATGGTTCGATCCATCTTGGCCATATGCTTGAGTACATCCAGACCGATATGTGGGTGCGCTTCCAGAAGCATCGCGGCAATCAATGCATTTATGTCTGCGCGGACGACGCCCACGGTTCGGCCATCATGTTGCGTGCCGAAAAGGAAGGCATCACCCCGGAGCAACTGATCGCCAATGTGCAGGCTGAACACAGCGCCGACTTTGCCGAGTTCCTGGTGGATTTCGACAACTTCCATTCGACCCATTCCGACGAAAATCGTGAGCTTTCGAGCCAGATCTACCTGCGGTTGAAAGACGCCGGGCACATTGCCACGCGCTCGATCACCCAATATTTCGACCCGGAAAAGAAAATGTTCCTGGCCGACCGCTTCATCAAGGGCACCTGCCCGAAATGCGGCACCGACGATCAGTACGGCGACAACTGTGAAAAATGCGGCGCCACCTATGCGCCCACCGACCTGAAGAATCCGAAATCGGCTATCTCCGGCGCCACCCCGGTGCTCAAAGATTCCCAGCACTTCTTCTTCAAACTTCCGGATTTCCAGCAGATGCTGCAAACCTGGACCCGCAGTGGCACCTTACAGGACGCCGTGGCCAACAAGATCGCCGAATGGCTGGACGCCGGCCTGCAGCAGTGGGATATCTCCCGCGATGCGCCGTACTTCGGCTTTGAAATTCCAGGCGAGCCGGGCAAGTACTTCTATGTCTGGCTGGACGCGCCGATCGGCTACATGGCCAGCTTCAAAAACCTCTGCGACCGCACACCGGAGCTGGACTTCGATGCGTTCTGGGGCAAGGACTCCACCGCCGAGCTGTACCACTTCATCGGCAAGGACATCGTCAATTTCCACGCACTGTTCTGGCCGGCGATGCTCGAAGGTTCCGGCTACCGCAAGCCGACCGGCATTGCCGTGCACGGCTACCTGACGGTGAACGGGCAGAAGATGTCCAAGTCACGCGGCACCTTTATCAAGGCGCGTACTTACCTGGACCACTTGTCGCCGGAATATTTGCGTTACTACTACGCGTCCAAGCTGGGCCGTGGCGTCGATGACCTCGACCTGAACCTGGAAGACTTCGTACAGAAGGTCAACTCAGATCTGGTCGGCAAGGTGGTCAATATCGCCAGCCGTTGTGCCGGGTTTATCCACAAGGGCAACGCGGGTGTACTGGTCGCTGAAAATGCCGCTGCGGAACTGACCGATGCATTCCTGGCCGCCGCGCCGAGCATCGCCGACGCTTATGAAGCCCGCGACTTTGCCCGAGCCATGCGCGAAATCATGGGCCTGGCCGACCGCGCCAACGCCTGGATTGCCGACAAGGCGCCATGGTCGCTGAACAAGCAGGAAGGCAAGGAAGCTGAGGTTCAGGCGATCTGCGCCACCGGCATCAACCTGTTCCGCCAATTGGTGATCTTCCTGAAGCCGGTGCTGCCGCTGCTGGCCGCCGACGCAGAAGCGTTCCTCAACGTCGCGCCGCTGACGTGGAGCGACCACGCTACGCTGCTCAGTAACCATCAGTTGAACGCGTTCAAGCCACTGATGACCCGCATCGACCCGGTGAAAGTCCAGGCCATGACCGACGCTTCGAAAGAAGACCTGGCCGCCAGCCAGACCGATACCGGCTCGACGGCGCCCACGGGTAACGGTGAGTTGGCCAAGGACCCGCTCTCTCCGGAGATTGAGTTCGATGCTTTTGCCGCCGTGGACCTGCGGGTGGCGCTGATCATCAAGGCCGAAGCCGTGGAGGGTGCCGACAAGCTGCTGCGCCTGACATTGGATATCGGTGATGAGCAGCGCAACGTATTCTCCGGCATCAAGAGCGCTTACCCGGACCCGTCCAAGCTTGATGGTCGCCTGACCATGATGATCGCCAACCTCAAGCCACGGAAAATGAAATTCGGCATATCTGAAGGCATGGTGATGGCGGCCGGTCCTGGCGGCGAAGAAATCTATCTGCTAAGCCCGGACAGCGGCGCCAAGCCGGGTCAACGCATCAAGTAAACCCTGCAAGATGCCCCGGCGTTTCAGCGTTGGGGCTTTTCAGCCTGCCTGCATCGGCGGGCCGGGCGTCAACGCTATGATCAACGCATGAACCTCATTCAACGTATCGACGCGCTGCTACCGCAGACTCAATGCGGCAAATGCGGGCACCCAGGCTGCAAGCCTTACGCCGAAGGCATCGCTAAGGGCGAGGCAATCAACAAGTGCCCGCCCGGAGGCCAGGAAACCATCGCCGGGCTCGCGCAATTGCTGCGCGTGCCGGTGCTGGCCCTGGATACCGACCGCGGAGACGCACCGGCGCAGATCGCCTATATCCGCGAGGCCGAATGCATCGGCTGCACCAAATGCATCCAGGCTTGCCCGGTGGACGCCATCATTGGCGCCGCCAAGTTGATGCACACAGTGATTATCGACGAGTGCACCGGTTGCGACCTGTGTGTCGCGCCCTGCCCCGTCGATTGCATCGAGATGCGCCCACTCGCTGAAGTTCTGCCTATTGTGGGCGGCCTGGCGAGCAGCGATAACGAGCGGCGCGAGCGTGGCCTCAAACGCGACCGGGCACGGCGGCGTTTCGAACAGCGCAACGCGCGCCTGCAACGCGAGGAAGCCTGCAAGCTCGCCGAACGTCTGGCGCGGGCCAAGCGCGAGGCACCTGTGCCAGCGGCGCAAACCGATACCGCTCAGGACGCAGCGATCAAGCAAGCCAAAATCAGTGTCGCCATGAGCCGTGCTCAACTGCATAAGTCCCTGAAGGCGTTTGGGCATCCTCCGACCTTTGAGCAACAGTCGCAATTGATTGTCCTGCAAAGGCAGTTCGAAGCCTCGGAGCGGGTGCTTGCCGCGCTGGAAGTCAAGAGCCCTCCATCGCCGCCGACAACCAAGAGCGTTGACCTCAAGCGCGCAAAAATCCAACTGGCGATGCGCCGGGCCGAGTTGAAAAAAGCCCAGGATCAACAGGCTGACGCACAGCAACTGGCAAGCTTGAGCGCCGCGCTGAACGCCGCCGAGCAGACGCTGCATGATGCCGAGGCCAATCCCGACGCCACCTGACCCACAACTGACGCTGCGCTGTGTATTGCTACACTCACGTCGACCGCCTGCAAGGAAACGCCCGCCCTTATGAACGCTGCAAAACGCCTGGAAATTTTCCGCAGGTTTCACGAAGACAATCCGGAACCCAAGACCGAGCTGGCCTACTCCTCAGCGTTCGAGCTGCTGATTGCGGTGATCCTGTCGGCCCAATCCACAGACGTGGGCGTCAACAAAGCCACGGCCAAGCTATTTCCGGTGGCCAATACACCGGAAGCGATTTATGCCTTGGGCGTGGAGGGATTATCGGAGTACATCAAGACTATCGGCTTGTACAACAGCAAGGCCAAGAACGTGATCGAGACGTGCCGCCTGCTCATGGAGTTACACGACAGCGAAGTGCCGCAGACCCGAGAAGCCCTGGAAGCGCTGCCCGGCGTAGGCCGCAAGACCGCCAACGTTGTACTCAATACGGCGTTTCGGCAGCTGACCATGGCGGTGGACACGCATATTTTTCGCGTCAGCAACCGAACCGGCATCGCTCGCGGAAAGAATGTGGTGGAGGTTGAGAAACAGCTGATGAAATTTGTGCCCAAGCCCTATCTGCTTGATTCCCATCACTGGCTGATTCTTCACGGGCGCTATGTTTGCCAGGCGCGCAAGCCTCGGTGTGGCAGCTGCAGGATCGAAGATTTATGTGAATACAAGGACAAAACATCCGACGATTGAGGACATCGGGGTTTTCTCTATCAATCGATTGAAAAAATCTTTTTTACCCGCTCGTGGATTATCGTTATAAGGAGCGCCAACGGCAGTCTTAGCCTGGAGTGAACCTTATGAGCACTGGCAAAGAACAACTGGAAGTAGAAGACGACCTGGTCGAGTTGGAAGACGATGACACGCCAGCCCCCGTCCCAGAGGTGGCCAAGACCAATTTAAGCAAACGCCTGATTATCGATAATCTGCTGGAAGAGCGACGCTTGCAAAAACAGTTGGCCGATTACGACTTCGACCTCTGACCTCCTGGCGGACAGCCGGAAGCCTCCCTGACGGAGGCTTTTTTGTGCCGGTTTTTACACGGGCGTCAGCAGGGTGAAGCGCCCTCCTCACACCAGACCATTGCGTTGGGCCAGTTCTATCAGGTCTACGAGTGAGCGAGCATTGAGTTTCAGTAGCAGGCGCGTCTTGTAGGTGCTGACGGTCTTGTTACTGAGGAACATACCGTCGGCAATTTCCTTGTTGGTTTTGCCACGAGCCAGCTGTTGCAGCACCATCATCTCCCGCCCCGATAAACGTTCGACCATGTCTGCCTCACTGGCATTGCCCATGGTAGAGCGCACCGAGTTGAGTGCCTGGTTCGGGAAATAGCTGTAGCCGGAAAGCACCGCCTTTATGGCGCTCAACAACTCGGTCAGGTCCTGCTGCTTGCACACGTAGCCGGCGGCCCCGGCCTGCATGCAACGCATGGAAAAATGGCCAGGCGCCTGGGACGTCAGCACCAGCACCTTGAACGATACGGCTTGTTTGGTTGATGCCAACCGGCAAATAACTTCAAGGCCATCGAGTTTGGGGATTCCAATATCCAATATGACAATATCCGGCATATGTTCCCGCGCAAGTTGCAACGCATCGACACCGTTATCAGTCTCGGCAACGACCTCATAACCATGACGCTCCATTAGCATGCGCACAGCAAGCCGAATGACGGGATGATCATCCACGATCAGCACTTTATTCATGAGAAAGTCCAATTTCGCTGTTCGAATTATTTAGAGAAAGCACAATAGCCTAGTCACCTGCTAGTTGGCACAGCGTTCCCCCCCGAGCAACAGCAGGCAGAGACCCAACCCACAACAAGATAGGAATTGACCTACAAAAATTCGCCGACTTAGATGCATTGGGCTTTATAGAGCCTTTCAGACCTTTCCCTGGCCGTAAATATTTTGAGTGAAATATCCTCATCCCCAGCCCTACGCGGTAAACGCGGCGCACAGGCTTTTCAGGAAATGCCCCTTGTGTGCCAATGCGGCTTACACGAAGGGCCGAAGAAACCGTATCAACTTTAGTTCCATTTAACATATTTATACACACTCCATCTTCCTACAGAAAATTCTACAAATTACATATCCATTGCGCCCACATGAGTGAAATTTCTGTAAGACATAGTTCCTATGTCAGATGTAAAAAAGCTTTCCTTAGAAAAGTAAAATCTCGGAAATGAAAAAAACCTTCAAAGTTTTGAAGCAAACCCCTTAAACACAAACTAAACATTTGTAAACATCGCACCCGGACTAAAGACCCTATTGGTATATTCAGGGCAAAAAAAAGCCCCTTGCATAAGGGGCTTTTTCACGACGCGCTCCTAGTACTCAGAACAACTTGCGTCCTTTGTTGGCCGCGATGCGCATGCGCAAGGCGTTCAACTTGATGAAGCCCGCTGCATCCGCCTGATTGTACGCACCGCCATCTTCCTCGAAGGTAGCGATGTTGGCGTCGAAGAGTGACTCGTCAGACTTGCGACCGGTCACGATCACGTTGCCTTTGTAGAGTTTCAGGCGCACCACACCGTTCACGTGGGCCTGGGAGGCGTCGATCATCTGCTGCAGCATCAGACGCTCAGGGCTCCACCAGTAACCGGTGTAGATCAGGCTGGCGTACTTGGGCATCAGCTCATCTTTGAGGTGGGCCACTTCACGGTCCAGGGTAATGGACTCGATGGCGCGGTGAGCACGCAACATGATGGTGCCGCCCGGTGTTTCATAGCAGCCGCGGGATTTCATGCCCACGTAACGGTTTTCGACGATATCGAGACGGCCGATGCCGTGCTCACCACCGATACGGTTAAGGGTCGCCAGTACGGTGGCTGGGGTCATCTCGACTCCGTCCAGCGCGACGATATCGCCGTTGCGGTAGGTCAGCTCCAGATACTGCGGCTTGTCTGGCGCGTTCTCCGGGGAGACGGTCCATTTCCACATGTCTTCTTCGTGCTCGGTCCAGGTGTCTTCCAGCACGCCGCCTTCATAGGAGATGTGCAGCAAGTTGGCATCCATCGAGTACGGGGATTTCTTCTTGCCGTGACGCTCGATCGGGATCGCGTGCTTTTCGGCGTAATCCATCAGTTTTTCGCGCGACAGCAGGTCCCACTCACGCCAAGGCGCAATCACTTTCACGCCGGGCTTGAGGGCATAGGCGCCCAGTTCGAAACGCACCTGGTCATTGCCCTTGCCGGTGGCGCCATGGGAAATGGCATCAGCGCCGGTTTCGTTGGCGATTTCGATCAGGCGCTTGGCAATCAGCGGACGTGCGATGGAGGTACCGAGCAGGTACTCGCCTTCGTAGACAGTGTTGGCGCGAAACATCGGATAAACGAAATCGCGGACGAACTCTTCGCGCAGGTCGTCAATGTAGATCTCTTTGACGCCCATGGCTTGTGCCTTGGCGCGTGCAGGTTCGACCTCTTCGCCCTGACCCAGGTCAGCGGTGAATGTCACCACTTCACAGTTATAAGTATCCTGCAGCCACTTGAGGATCACCGAAGTGTCCAGGCCGCCGGAATACGCGAGAACGACCTTGTTTACGTCGGCCATGCCATCACTCCACGGGGTTGTACGGAAAGGCGACGATTCTACCGATCAAAACCGTGAAATTACAGGGGCGCGACAGCAAATGAAGATAAAGCGACAGATTATGTCGAACGAGCGACCGATGGTCGCACGTTATGAAGTCGCTGCGGGGCTACTGGGTGCTATCGCCTGGGGCGCCGGTTTCTCGGGCTCAGCCACCCGCTCAAGCTGCACGTTGACGCGACGGTTGCGGGCTCGGTTGCCGGCATTGGTGTTGGGCGCCAAGGGGTAGCTTTCACCGTGAAACCGCAGGGTGATCTGCGACTCCTGAATGCCATTGGCCTTGAAGTAGTCCATCACCGCCAACGCACGGCGTCGCGAGAGGTCACGGTTGGTCAGGCGGTTGCCGCTGTTATCCGAATGGCCGTTCAATTCAATATGGTTGACGGTGGGGTCGGCTTTCAAGAACGCCACAATCACAGACAGCTTCTTCTTGGCCGCTGCATCCAGTTCGATGCCGCCACCGGGGAAACCGACTTCCGTCTGCTTGACCTGATCGTAATTCATCGGCAACAGCCTGGCAGTACACAGCTGATAGTCGTTGAAGGCTTTGTTGAATTTCACCGGCAGCAGACGAATTTCCGAATAACCCCCTTCGCGCCCGTAATGTCGCACGGTGGGGCTGCGGCCCTCGAGCAAGCCGGTGAACAGCCGCCCGGCCTGGGCCTGGGAGCTGTTAAACAGCACATCACCACTGCCGACGCGTACCGCACCGAGGTTGATATCGCCGCGGCCCGGTTGCCAGGGTGCGGCGGCGGCCAATAACGTGGCGGAGCCGGCACCGAGCGAACCGTTATAGGCTTTCAGACGAAATATCGCCTGCTCGCCCGCCCGGCGCACGAACTCACCCGAGCCGAAATCGGTGATCGGCTGGGTCAGGCGGCATTCGAACTGATCGCCCTCCACCTTCCACTCAATATTCTCCAGACGTGTCTGGAACGTGAGGGCCATCGCGGGCAGGCTGGCGAACACACTGAGCAGGGCTAGATAATGCTGGCGCACGGGAGGCTCCACTGGTTTCTACAACACTTCAAAGCGTCATACATCGTTAAGGCATACCCAGTGCTATCGGTTGCATCCTGCAAAACTTGATAGCGAGTGCCTGCACGAGTCTTTTCCGGTAGCATTCCCACCAGATTGACCCGCCTGGAATCCCCAATGTCCGACCGCCTGACCCTGCTGCGTCCCGACGACTGGCATATTCATCTTCGCGATGGTGCTGCGTTGCCCCAAACCGTGGCCGATGTAGCGCGCACGTTTGGCCGCGCCATCATCATGCCTAACCTGGTACCACCGGTGCGTAACGCGGCCGAAGCCGATGCCTATCGCCAGCGAATCCTCGCTGCGCGCCCGGCCGGCAGTCGCTTCGAACCGTTGATGGTGCTCTACCTTACCGATCGCACCCAGCCTGAAGAAATTCGTGAGGCTAAAGCCAGCGGGTATGTTCACGCCGCCAAGCTGTACCCGGCAGGCGCGACCACCAACTCCGATTCCGGTGTGACCAGTATCGACAAGATCCTGCCGGCCATCGAAGCCATGGCCGAGGTCGGCATGCCGCTGTTGATCCACGGCGAAGTCACCCGTGGCGATGTCGACGTGTTCGATCGCGAAAAGATCTTCATCGACGAGCATATGCGCCGCGTGGTCGAGCTGTTCCCGACCCTCAAGGTGGTGTTCGAACACATCACCACCGCAGAGGCCGTGCAGTTCGTCACTGAGGCTTCGGCCAACGTCGGCGCGACCATCACCGCACACCACCTGTTGTATAACCGCAACCACATGCTGGTGGGCGGGATTCGGCCGCATTTCTACTGCTTGCCGATCCTCAAACGCAACACCCATCAGGTGGCTTTGCTGGACGCCGCCACCAGCGGCAGCCCGAAGTTTTTCCTCGGTACCGATTCCGCGCCCCACGCGCAGCACGCCAAAGAAGCCGCCTGCGGTTGCGCGGGGTGCTATACCGCGTTTGCCGCCATCGAGCTGTACGCTGAAGCGTTCGAACAACGCAACGCCCTGGACAAACTCGAAGGCTTCGCCAGCCTCAATGGCCCGCGCTTCTATGGCCTGCCGGCGAATACCGACCGCATTACCCTGGTTCGTGAAGACTGGACCGCCCCTGCCAGCCTGCCCTTTGGCGAGTTGACCGTTATCCCGCTGCGCGCCGGTGAAACACTGCGCTGGCGCCTGCTGGAGGAAAGCAAGTGAGTGAAGACCATTACGATGACGAACAGGAACACGGCAGTGGCGGCGGTTCACGCCACCCGATGGCCGAACGGTTCCGCGGCTACCTGCCAGTCGTTATCGACGTAGAAACCGGCGGCTTCAATTGCGCCACCGACGCGCTGCTGGAAATTGCCGCGACGACCATCGGCATGGACGAGCACGGTTTCGTGTACCCGGAACACACCCACTTCTTCCGCGTCGAGCCGTTTGAAGGCGCCAACATCGAAGCGGCAGCCCTGGAATTCACCGGAATCAAACTCGATCACCCATTGCGCATGGCGGTGAGTGAGGAAGCGGCGCTGACCGATATCTTCCGCGGCGTACGCAAGGCGCTGAAGGCCAATGGCTGCAAACGCGCGATCCTGGTGGGGCATAACAGCAGTTTCGACCTGGGCTTCCTGAACGCAGCCGTGGCGCGCCTGGACATGAAGCGCAACCCGTTTCATCCGTTCTCCAGCTTCGACACCGCCACGCTCGCCGGCCTGGCCTATGGTCAGACCGTGCTTGCAAAAGCCTGCCAGGCAGCCGGTATCGACTTCGACGGTCGCGAAGCTCACTCGGCCCGCTACGACACAGAAAAGACCGCCGAGCTGTTCTGCGGCATCGTCAATCGCTGGAAACAGATGGGCGGTTGGGAAGACTTCAACGACTGAAGTTGAATCGCGCACACAAAAAAACCGGCCTTCTCAGGCCGGTTTTTTTCTACCTTGAATCCGGCTTACAGCTTGCCGGCGTTCTCGGTCAGGTAAGCCGCCACACCTTCGGTGGAAGCGGTCATGCCTTTGTCGCCTTTCTTCCAGTTGGCAGGGCAGACTTCGCCGTGCTCTTCGTGGAATTGCAGAGCGTCGACCAAGCGGATCAGCTCTTCCATATTACGGCCCAGCGGCAGGTCGTTGATGATCTGCGAGCGCACAACGCCCTTGTTGTCGATCAGGAACGCGCCACGGAAAGCCACGCCGCCTTCGGACTCAACGTCGTAAGCCTTGGCGATATCGTGCTTCATATCGGCCGCCATGGTGTATTTGACTTTGCCGATGCCGCCATCATTAATGGCGGTGTTGCGCCAGGCGTTGTGGGTGAAGTGGGAGTCGATGGAAACGGCGACCACTTCAACATTGCGCGCCTTGAAATCGTCCATGCGGTGATCCAGAGCAATCAGCTCGGATGGGCAGACGAAGGTGAAGTCCAGCGGGTAGAAGAACACCAGGCCATATTTGCCTTTGATGGCTTCAGACAGCTTGAAGCTGTCTACGATTTCGCCATTGCCGAGGACGGCTGGTACGTCGAAATCCGGGGCTTGTTTGCCGACGAGTACGCTCATTGGATATCTCCTGATGAAGGGGTGAAGATTG
>NZ_JASLAW010000114.1 GCF_030147005.1 Pseudomonas sp. | reverse complement strand
GCTCGGGTGCGTAGCGCGCAAGGTTTTTGGGGGCGCTGCGCAGCCCGGCGGGAGCAAGCTCCCTCGCCACAACAGCATTTACGCTGGTCAAACACCCGACCGATGGCTATAACTTAGCGTCCAGCCAAAGTGACACCCCGCACGCTGGCGTTGTGAGTGTTGCCTATGCCGATGCAAGCGGTACGCCCGAAAATCCTTGGTTTTATCAGTGAGCAGGCATCGGCTTGGCTGGTGGCATTGGTGGTGTTGGCAACCGGTAGCGCACTGACGCTGGTCATCGCGTTGGCCGCCGCCGACCTCTATCAGCAACAGGTGCGCCAGCGCTTCCAGTTGCTGGTCAGCGAGCGCTACAGCCGGGTTCAGGAGCGCTTCGAAGACCAGGAGCTACGCCTGGACAGCCTGCGCCGCTTCTTTGTCAATTCCGGCGAGGTGTCCCGCGCCGAATTTGACGGTTTCGCCCAGCCCTTGTTGTTGCATGCGCGTGCCTATGCCTGGGCGCCGCGGGTGACCCGTGATCAGCGCAGCCCATTTGAACAGGATGTCTCGCGTCAGCGTGGCGTACCTTTCAACATCCGCGAACTGAATTCGGCGGGTGAGTTGGCGCCGGCTGCCGAGCGCGATGAATATGTACCGGTGTTATACAGCCAGACTCAAAGCCTGTTGGGGTCGCCATTGGGTTTTGATCTGCTGGCCCAACCCCTGCGACGCGCTGTTCTTGAACGCGCGAAAAACAGTGGCAAGGCGGCGGTGTCCCAGCCCATGCAATTGGTGGGTGTGGAGCCGGCCTATGCCGCCGGGGTGCTGCTGATGACGCCGGTGAGCAAAACCGCCGATAGCCAGCCGTACGGCTATGTAATGGCGGTGATCAGCCTGCGCCAACTGGTGGCCGATGGTTTGCCCAAGTCAAACCGGGATAACCTGGTGATGCAGATCGTCGACACCTCCGACACCCAGCAGCGCGTGCTGTATGCGTCCAACAATGCGCCGGGCGACAGCGACCTTGTCGCCGTCCGACGGCTTACCCTCGGTGACCATGTCTATGCACTGAGCCTGCGTGCCAGTGAAGTATTCGACAAGGCCAACCATTCTTCGACCAGCGCCATACTGGCCATGGGTGTGCTGCTGAGTGTGCTGCTCAGCGCGTTGCTCTACGTGCTGGTCAGCCAACGCCAGCGGGCGCTGGCACTGGTTGATCAACGTACCACTCAGTTGCGCCTGCGCGAGCAGGAGCTGCGAGGGGCGCATGGTCAATTGCGCAGCGTGCTGAATGCGGCGACTCAGGTCGCAATCATTGCCACGGACTTGCGCGGCGTCATCAACACGTTCAATGCCGGCGCGGAGCGGATGCTGGGGTTCAAGGGCGAGCACGCGGTGGGCCACCTGACGTTGGAAAGCCTGCACCTGCCCTCGGAGCTCGAGACCCGCGCCACGCGTTTGAGTGCGGCGCTGGGCAAGCGTATCGCGCCGAGCCAGGCGATGCTGGTGGAAAGTCCGGACAGCCAGCATGACGCCCGCGAGTGGACGCTGGTGCGTGAGGACGGCAGCCGTTTGACCGTAAATATGCTGGCCACCGTGTTGCTGGACGAGCATGGCCTGTGGGTCGGGCATTTGGCAATTTACCTGGATGTGACGGAGCAGAAGCGCGCTTACGAGGCCTTGGCCGCACGGGATCGCCTGCTGAAAAAGCTCAGCGTCCATGTGCCTGGCGGCATCTTCCAATTCACGCTGGAGCCCGACGACACCTGGCGCTTCATTTACGCCAGCGAAGGCATGCGCGATATCTATGAAATCGAGCTTGGCGTACTGCAGCAGGATGCGGGCAAGGTTCTGGAACGCATTCACCCCCTGGACGTTGAGCGGGTACGCACCTCGATACGCTTGTCGGCGCTGCAATTGAGCCATTGGCGCGAAGAGTATCGCGTGGAGTTGCCCCGGCGAGGCCTGCGCTGGATTCGCGGCGAGGCCACGCCGGAGGAATTACCCGGCGGCGGTACGTTGTGGCACGGCTATGTGTCGGATATTTCCGATCTCAAGCGTGTGGAAGAAGAGTTGCGCACGCTGTCCATCACCGATTCCCTGACGGGCATCCACAATCGCCGCTATTTCCAGGACCGTATGAAAGCCGAACTGATCCGCGCCAACCGCACGTCGGGGGCGCTGTCGGTGATCATGCTGGATATCGACCACTTCAAGCGGATCAACGACCAGCACGGGCATGCTGTCGGGGACGGCGTACTGCAGGAGCTGTGCAGGCGAATCAGCCAGCGCTTGCGCCGCACCGACGTGTTTTGCCGGTTGGGCGGGGAAGAGTTCGTGGTGCTGTGCCCGCACACCGATGGCGCCCAGGCTTACAGCCTGGCGATGCAATTGTGGCAGTCGTTGCGCAGCGTGCCGATGGCGCCGGCGGGCATCGTCACCGCCAGCTTTGGGGTTGCCAGCTGGCGTACCGATGAAGGCATCGATGGGTTGCTGCTGCGTGCGGACTCGGCGGTGTACACGGCCAAGCAGACGGGCAGGGACCGGGTGGAGGCCTGTGGGAGCGGCCTTGCCCGCGAGGGCGGTGTGTCAGTCGTCGAAGATATCGACTGAACCAGCGCCTTCGCGGGCAAGCCTTAATGCCAGTCAGTTAAGACAGAACCGGTCCCTGTGGCGAGGGAGCTTGCTCCCGCTGGACTGCGTAGCAGTCCCATTTTTGGGGCCGCTTCGCGCCCCAACGGGAGCAAGCTCCCTCGCCACAGGTCGCA
>NZ_JASLAW010000113.1 GCF_030147005.1 Pseudomonas sp. | reverse complement strand
TTCTGGGGTCGCTTCGCGGCCCAGCGGGAGCAAGCTCCCTCGCCACAGGCCGACGGTTGCCTGCTCTAGCGCTTAACTGACTGGCATTGGGGCCTGCTCGCGAACGCGGCGTACCAGCTGAGCTATGTGGCACTGGCATACCGCCTTCGCGAGCAAGCCCGCTTCCACATTGGGTTTCTGCATGTCTCAAATTAGAGATTAAATTAGTGCCACGTGGCGGCTCGTTAGAATTTATTCATATATTTCAAATAGTTAGAAAGATGGCACACATCTCGCTATAGCCCCTCCAGAGCTTCACCCACAACAATAACAATCCGATGGAGACACACCATGAGTGTGATCATTGCCCTGGCAGCCTTGGCGCTGCTGATGCTGGCTGCTTACCGTGGCTATAGCGTCATCCTGTTTGCGCCCATCGCCGCCCTCGGCGCTGTGCTGCTCACCGATCCATCCGCCGTCGCCCCGGCTTTTACCGGGGTGTTCATGGAAAAAATGGTCGGTTTTATCAAGCTGTATTTCCCGGTGTTCCTGCTCGGCGCGGTGTTCGGCAAGCTGATCGAGCTGTCGGGTTTCTCACGCTCCATCGTTGCCGCCGCCATCCGTCTGCTCGGCACGCGCCAGGCAATGCTGGTGATCGTGCTGGTCTGCGCCCTGCTCACTTACGGCGGCGTGTCGCTGTTCGTGGTGGTGTTTGCGGTGTACCCGTTTGCCGCGGAGATGTTCCGCCAGAGCAATATCCCCAAGCGACTGATTCCGGCCACCATCGCCCTCGGTGCGTTTTCGTTCACCATGGACGCCCTGCCCGGTACGCCGCAGATTCAGAACATCATCCCCAGCACCTTCTTCAACACCACCGCCTGGGCGGCGCCGTGGTTGGGGCTGATCGGCACGATCTTCGTGTTCTGCGCCGGCATGCTCTACCTGGCGCGCCAGCGCAACAAGGCCCAGCGCGCGGGTGAAGGCTATGGCACCGAACTGCGCAACGAGCCTGAAACGGCCGAAAACCTGACCCTGCCCAACCCATGGATCGCGCTGTCGCCGCTGATTCTGGTGGGGGTGATGAACCTGCTGTTCACTCACTGGATTCCACAGTGGTACGGCAAGACCCACAGCCTCAGCCTGCCGGGCATGAGCACCCCGGTGACCACCGAAATCGCCAAGCTCACCGCGATCTGGGCCGTTCAGGCGGCGTTGCTGGTGGGGATTATCGTGGTATTGGTGTTCGGCTTCTCGGCGATTAAAAGCAAGCTGGCCGAAGGCAGTAAAAGTGCGGTCAGCGGCGCGCTGCTGGCGGCAATGAACACCGCTTCCGAATACGGTTTTGGCGCGGTGATCGCCTCGTTGCCGGGGTTCCTGGTATTGGCGGACTGGCTCAAGGGCATCCCCAACCCGCTGGTCAACGAAGCCATTACCGTGACCCTGCTGGCGGGCATCACCGGCTCGGCGTCCGGCGGCATGAGCATCGCTCTGGCCGCGATGTCCGAGAGCTTTATTTCAGCGGCCCATGCGGCCAATATCCCCCTTGAAGTGCTGCACCGGGTCGCGGCCATGGCCAGCGGCGGCATGGACACCCTGCCCCACAACGGCGCGGTGATCACGCTGTTGGCGGTGACCGGGCTGACCCACCGCGAAGCCTACAAGGACATTTTCGGCATCACGATCATCAAGACCCTCGCGGTGTTCGTGGTGATCGGTACTTTCTACGCCACCGGCATTGTGTGAGGTTTTCATGACGACATTGAATGGCAAGACGGCGCTGGTCACCGGTTCCACCAGCGGCATCGGCCTGGGCATTGCCTTGAGCCTGGCCAAAGCCGGGGCCAACCTGATCCTCAACGGTTTCGGCGACGCCGGCGCGGTGATCGCTCAGGTGCAGGCGTTTGGCGGCAAGGTTGGGCATCACCCGGCAGACGTCAGCGACCCGGCGCAGATCGCCGATATGTTTGCCTATGCCGAACGCGAATTCGGCGGCGTCGACATTCTGGTCAATAACGCCGGCATCCAGCATGTGGCGGCGGTGGAAGATTTTCCGGTGGAGCGTTGGGACTCGATCATCGCCATCAACCTGTCGTCGGTGTTCCACAGCACGCGCTTGAGCCTGCCGGGCATGAAGGCCAAGGGCTGGGGGCGCATCGTTAATATCGCCTCGGTGCACGGCCAGGTGGGCTCGGTGGGCAAGGCGGCCTATGTGGCGGCCAAGCATGGGGTGATCGGTCTGACCAAGGTTGTGGGCCTGGAAGCCGCGACCAGCAACGTGACGTGCAATGCCATTTGCCCAGGCTGGGTGCTGACGCCGCTGGTGCAGAAGCAGATCGATGACCGCGTGGCCACTGGGGTCGATGCGCAGCAGGCGCAACAGGATTTGCTGGCGGAGAAACAGCCGTCGCTGGAGTTTGTGACGCCGTCTCAGTTGGGTGAGCTGGTACTGTTTTTGTGTAGCGAGGCCGGTGCCCAGGTGCGTGGCGCCGCGTGGAATATCGACGGCGGCTGGCTGGCCCAATAAATCCAGACACTGGAACTCTATTGTTTGGAAGAACTGTACAAGAACAAGAGATTTCGCTATGTCCGACATCCTCTGGCAACCCTCCCCGGAACGCATCGCCAACACGCGCATGGACCAGTTCCGGCGCTTTATCAACGCTCGCCACCCCGTGCAGCTCGACGACTACCCCGCGCTGCACCAGTGGAGCATCGACCAGCGCGCGGACTTCTGGCAGGCCATCGTCGTTTTCTTCGACGTGCAATTTCGCAGCCCGCCCAGCGCCACGCTGATCGAAGGCACCGAAATGCCCAGCGCCCAGTGGTTTCCGGGGGCCACGCTGAATTTCGCCGAGCACTTGCTGCGCCGTCGCGACGATCACCCGGCGGTGGTTGCCATCAGCGAAGACGGCCAGCGCGAGCAACTGAGTTACACGCAATTGGCGGAACACGTCGCGGGCCTGCAAAAAAGCCTGCGTGCGGCGGGTGTCGGCGTTGGCGACCGGGTGGCCGCGTGCATGCCCAACACCTGGCAAACCCTGGTGGGCATGCTCGCCACCACCAGCCTCGGGGCGATCTGGTCGTGTTCTTCGCCGGACTTCGGCACCCAAGGGGTGATAGACCGATTCGGCCAGATCGAACCCAAGGTGCTGATCACCTGCGCCGGCTATCGCTATGCCGGCAAGATCATCGACCAGAGCGCCAAGCTCAATGAAATCCTCGAACGGCTGCCGTCCCTGGAACACCTGATCATCGTGCCCTGCGCCCGCCCTCAGGCGCGGGTAGCGGATTACCGAACCCGTGCCCGTGTCGCGCTGTGGGATGACGTCTACCAGCCCGGCGGCACGCCCGAATTCGTCGCGGTGCCGTTCGATCACCCGTTGTATATCCTCTATTCCAGCGGCACCACGGGCGTGCCCAAGTGCATCATTCACGGCACCGGCGGCGTACTGCTCACCCACCTCAAGGAGCATGGCCTGCATGCCGACCTGTCCCGTGACGACTGCCTGTTCTACTACACCACCTGCGGCTGGATGATGTGGAACTGGCTGGTGTCGGTGCTGGCCCTGGGTGCTACGGCGGTGCTGTATGACGGTTCTCCGTTTCATCCAGGCCCGCAGCGCTTGATCGACCTGATCGACGCCGAGCGCATCAGCGTGTTCGGCACCAGCCCCAAGTTCCTTGTCACCCTGGAAAAGGCCGGGCTGCAACCGCGCCTCAGCCATGATTTGCGCAGCCTCAAAGGGTTGATCTCCACGGGCTCGCCGCTGTCGCCCCAGAGCTACGACTACGTGTACCGCGAGATCAAGACTGAGTTGTGCCTGTCGTCGATGTCCGGCGGCACCGATATCGTCTCCTGCTTTGTGATCGGCAACCCGGTATTGCCGGTACGCCGTGGCGAAATGCAGTGCAAGAGCCTGGCGATGGCCATCGAAGTGTGGGACGACCGGGGCCACCCACGGGTCGGCGAAAAAGGCGAATTGGTGTGCACCCGGCACTTTCCCGCCATGCCCATCGGGCTGTGGAACGACCCACAGCAGCAGAAGCTGCGCGCCTCGTATTTCAGCCAGTTCCCCGGCGTGTGGGCACAGGGCGATTACGCCGAGCAACGTCCCAGCGGCAGCCTGCTGATCCATGGCCGCTCCGATGCGGTGCTCAACCCTGGCGGCGTGCGCATCGGCACCGCCGAGATCTATCGCCAAGTGGAAAAAGTCCCGCAGGTGCTGGAAAGTCTCGCCATCGGCCAACGCTGGCAGGACGACGTGCGCGTGGTGCTGTTCGTGCGTCTTGGCGACGGAGTGGCCCTGGATGAGGCGCTGGAGCAGCAGATCCGCCAGGTAATTCGCGCCAACACCACACCGCGCCACGTGCCGGCGAAAATCCTTGCGGTCAGCGATATCCCGCGCACCATCAGCGGCAAGATCGTCGAATTGGCGGTACGCAACGTGGTGCACGGCGAACCGGTGAAAAACACCGATGCGTTGGCCAACCCCCAGGCACTCGAACAATTTCGCGACCGCCCTGAGTTGGCGTAACAGATGAAAGGTTTCAGCGCCAAGACGGCGTTTTGAAAAAAAACCGGCAATGCATGCTATTTTTCGAGGTAGCCGCCTGTTGTTGTCTCTTGGGATAATGGGCGTTGTCATTTTTTCAAAGCGTGATACGCAGGGCTTTTTTCATGAATGGAACATCCACCGGTAGCGAAGCCGCTGCAATGATCGAGCGGCTGGACTGGGCGCAAAGCCCCCTCGGTGAGGCCAATGATTGGCCGCAAAGTCTGCGCACTGCCGTGGATATCGTGGTGCATTCGCCCATGCCGATGCTGTTGCTCTGGGGCGAGCAGCTCACCCAACTGTACAACGACGGGTTCGCCCTGCTGGCCGGCAACAAGCACCCCGGTGCCCTGGGCCAGCCGGTGCACACGACCTGGCCGGAGCTGCAAGGTTTCGCCGCGCCGATCTACGACGCGGTGCTCGGCGGCCAGGTGCGCACCTTCAGCGAGCAGCGTTTCGTGTTGCAGCGCAACCATCGCGACACCGAAATCTGGCTCGACCTGACCTACAGCCCGGTGCGCGATGAAAACGGCCGGGTGGCCGGCATCCTGGTCACGGCCATCGAAACCAACGAGCGGCGCAGCAAGGCTCTCGAGTTGCAACAGCGCTCCGAAGACAGCCTCAAGGCCCAGCGCGACACCGAGCAACGTCTGCAGCTTGCACTGGCGGCGACCGATGCGGTGGGCACCTGGGACTGGGACATCGGCGAAGACCATTTTATCGCCGACGCGCATTTTGCGTTCCTGCATGGCGTCGACCCGAATGAAGCCGACCTGCTGCCCATCAGCGCCTACCTGCTCGGCGTGCATCCCGAAGACCGTGGCATGGTCACGCGCAGCATCAAGCATTGCATCACCTTCGGCACCGAATACGCCGAGGAATACCGCTTGCTGCAAGCCGACGGCCAGGTGCGCTGGGTGTTTGCCCGTGGCCGTTGCTACAAAGACCAACAAGGCCGGCCGGCGCGGTTCCTTGGCGCCGCGCTGGACCTCACCGAGCGCAAGCACACCGAGCAGGCGCTGCGTCAAAGCCAGACCGAGCTGCAACTGATCATCAACGCCATGCCCGTACTGATCGGCTACGTCGACCACGAGCAGCGGTTTCGCCTGAACAACAGCGCCTACCTCGACTGGTACGGCAAAACGCCCCAGGAGCTGTACGGCAAGACCATCCGCGAAGTACTCGGCGACGAGGTGTACGCCGGGCGCGCAGACAAGATCGCCGCCGCGCTCAATGGCAAGGCGTGCAGCTTCATGACCGTCACGCCGCATCGCGACGGGCGACCGCGCCATGCCTTGATGAAGTACCTGCCGCGCTTCAGCAATGACGGCTCGGTGAACGGTTTCTACATCTTTGTGATCGACGAGACCGAACGCAAACTCACCGAGGAAGCCCTGCGCCACCTCAACGAGAACCTCGAAGAACGCGTGAGCCAGCGCACCCAGGCGCTGGCCGAGGCCAATCAGCGCCTGCAAAACGAAATGTTCGAACGCGAGCGGGCCGAAGACGCCTTGCGCCATGCGCAGAAAATGGAAGCGGTGGGCCAGCTCACGGGCGGTATCGCCCATGACTTCAACAATATGCTCACGGGCATCATCGGCAGCCTCGACCTGATGCAACGCTACATTGCCGACGGCCGCAGCGAGGACATTGGCCGCTTCGCCGACGCCGCCGTAGCCTCCGCCCACCGCGCCGCCGCCCTCACCCACCGGCTGCTGGCGTTCTCGCGGCGCCAGTCGCTGGACCGGCGCCCCACCGACCCCAACCAGTTGGTGGCGTCCCTGGAAGACCTCTTCCGCCGCACCAAGGGCGCGCATATCTCTCTCAACGTGCAGCTTGGCAAAGATATCTGGCCGGTGAACACCGACGCCAGCCAACTGGAAAACGCCCTGCTCAACCTGGTGATCAATGCCCGCGACGCCATGCCCGACGGCGGCGAACTGCTGATCGAAACCGCCAACAGCTATCTGGACGGCACCGATATCACCACCCTGGAGCCCGTCAAGGCCGGCGACTACGTGATGCTCGGCGTACGCGACAACGGCAGTGGCATGGCGCCGAAAATCCTCGCCAAAGCCTTCGACCCGTTCTTCACCACCAAACCTATCGGCCAAGGCACCGGCCTGGGCCTGTCGATGATCTACGGCTTTGCCCAGCAATCCGGTGGCCATGTGACCATCCAGAGCGAACCGGGCCAGGGCACCTGCGTGCGCCTGTACTTGCCGCGCCTGTATGGCACCGCGCTGGAAAGCAGCCTGCCCACAAGCCTGACCGAGGCGCCGGTGGCCCTGGCCGGCGAAGCGGTGGTGGTGGTCGAGGATGACCCGGCGGTACGCATGCTGGTGGTCAATGTGCTCGACGAACTGGGTTACACCGCGCACCAGGCAGCGGACGCCCGCACGGCGCTGCCGTTGCTGGAGTCGGATTTGCGTGTCGACCTGCTGGTGACCGACGTCGGCCTGCCGGGCATGAACGGCCGGCAACTGGCGGAAATCGCCCGTCAGCATCGGCCGGGGTTGCGCGTGCTGTTCATGACCGGTTACGCCGAAAAAGCGGCCGAGCGCCAGGGTTTTCTGGAACACGGCATGGACATGGTGGCCAAGCCGTTTTCCATTGAACTGCTGGCGACTAAAATCCGCAGCATGATCGGCGTCAATACTTGAGTTCAGGCATAATCGCGCGCCGTCGCACCCCTGGTAGAGATCAATGAAAGCCCAAGCCCGTCATATCCTGGTGAAAACCAGCGAAGAAGCCGAACAACTCAAGCAGCGCATTGCCAAGGGCGAAGCCTTTGACGTGCTGGCCAAGAAGTACTCCACCTGCCCGTCCGGCAAGCGCGGCGGTGATCTGGGCGAGATTCGGCCGGGGCAAATGGTAGGAGCCATTGATGCAGTGATCTTCAAAAAGCCGCTGCGGGTGGTGCATGGCCCGGTCAAGAGCAAGTTCGGGTATCACCTGGTGCAGGTGTTTTACCGGGACTGACGGGTAGGCTTGAGGGCGCTATCGCAGGTAAGCCCCACCTGTGCAATGTATTTGCAATTGCACAGGTGGGAGCCGGGCTTGCCCTAATGCCAGTCAGTTAAGACAGAACCGGTCCCT
>NZ_JASLAW010000258.1 GCF_030147005.1 Pseudomonas sp. | reverse complement strand
AGAGCTCATCCAATCTAAATATTGCAGGTGATTTTGAATGTGTCGTTCTTGAATACCTTTTTTATCATTTCCGCCATTTTTTGTGAAGCTAGGAGAGCATCCAACTTCGGACTTAATGATTTCAGGTAGATCTGTTTGCATTGCTTGAGTAATATTTTTACTCTCGCTGAATACGTCGACTTTCTTTTTATCACCGTCGAGGTAAGCAAAGACTTTTGAGCCTGCTTGCAGCATCGCTGGTACCTGGCGTGACAAGATTGCCTCTGCTCCACCAGGACAAATTCTTATGTCCAGAGCATTTTGCTCACCCTCATGAAGGTCCTGTGCGGCTCTTTCTAAAACAATTTTAGCCATTGCGTCTTCGACAAGAATAGTCTTTTTCTTTTCCAGAGTTCGACCGAGGCGGTTTAACGCAATATATGGAGAGCTACTGTTTATTATGTGCGTTTTGCCTTGGCCGTTATCTTCAAATACTTTTATAGCATTTTCAGGCAAATCCTCGATGAAGTCTATTGCATGAGTGGATATCACGACTTGGAGGTGTTTTTTCAGAATTTGCTCAAGTAAAAAAGCCAAAAGCTCTTTTTGTGCGCCTGGATGAAGTGATGTCTCTGGCTCGTCCAATAGAATGAGTGAGTATCGGGGCGCAGATAGTACCTGTGTGACAATACTTACCACCGATATTTCTCCACTTCCTGCGAACGCCTCTGAGTACTGCCGTCCTCGTTCGAAAATGACGCTCGTGTCTTTTCCTCGTTGAGTAGGATAAAGAGAGTGCTTGATAAGTCTTGCTGAAGAGTATGAGCGTCCGAGGATGAGCGATATGGCATCCAATTCAACTTGCTTTAGCATGCGATTTTCAAAAATTCGCTCCCTTCCACCTCCCAAGTGCCAACTTTGAAGGTCTTGATCGATTGCGCGTCTTAGCTTATTGGCCCCCCATTGCATCTCTGCATATTTTTCTGTTTGACTATCGTCCTTATCGCCAAAATTAAAGTTTCTGTCAAAAGCACCAATATTGAATTTTGAGTTTATATAGACGACTTCTCGAATAACTGGATTCCATCTGTCGGTGCTTTTTCTGTCAAATTCTTCGGCCGGTATTTCAGACATGCCGTCATTTTTTGATACTTTTGTGGGTTCCCAATATTCATATGCTCTTGCTTTGTGGTGTATGCGAGCTTTTCGAGTTTCGACAGGCCCATTTACACCCTCATGCCAATGACCATAAACGTATCGTGGCGGGTCTCGGACGACTTTAACTTCAATTGGATCTACGGCCGTTGCGAACCAATATTTTGCGGTGCTTTGGCCCTCCGGCATCCCATATAATGCGTGGAGCACGGAGCTCTTGCCTATACCGTTTGCACCTACTAATGCAGTGAGTGCAAATGGGAAGTCCAATTCGGCATTTCTTTCAAGACCTTTAAAGTTTGGAAAGCGTGCGTGTGTTATGTAATTTAAAAGCGGCGCACCTGGTTTCAACTTTCGAACTGAGTCAGTTAATTCCTTGATGGTTTTTACGGCCATTTTTCTTCCCTGGATAATATTATCTAAATTAGCGGGTATGGTTTGGGTGGCCACCGCTTTTATCTGCAAGCCTGAGGGTCCTTGAAATTAGCCTCACGATGCAGGGTTTTGCAGGCTTTATCTCATGCCTAAAGGGCCATGCCTAGCCACTGGCTACGAGTTCTTGACCTTACTGAAGGAGTGCAGAAAAAACGACACGTATAGCCCGCAGGTGTGGTGGGGGACAACTGCGCGCGCCGGGTGGAGTGCCAGTCACCCGGTGGTGGGTTTCCTAACATTGGGATCAGTTGCGTCATTGCTGCTCACGTGGCTACCGGATCGCGTCGCCACCGATCTGTCATTTGCATTCGTGCTGACAGGGGGAATCAGTCAGGAGGAGACGTCGGCTAAGAACTCAAGGACTGCAACTGATCCGTAGCGGCCACCTACTGGCGATTCTGACCGGCCTGCTTCAATGCCTCAGATGAGCACGCGGTCAATCAGCTTTGCATTTCTCTTTCTGCCCGGCACTGTTCAGCATGCCAGTTTTGCCAGGTTGACAACTCATTTTTAAATGTTTCTGAGCAAACCAGTCTGGGCCGAATCAATTGCACATCACTAGCTTCCTCAGCAAAGACGTAGCGATCAGCATGCTCAATGATCATCTTCCGTATCAAGCTAGCCGTCTTAACATCAAGTGTGGTACCTCGCGGCCACACTTGGTTACCGATGCAGGTGTAGAGTAAGTGCTTCGGACTTAGGGGCAGGAGTATGTCTCCATTATTGACTCCCCACCCACCACCAAAGTCATAGTTCTTCGAGTCCTGAAAATTAAGACGTATAAGCGGGTTGTCAGATGTGGGCCATGACATACCATCCGGAGCATGCAAGATAGTCCATTTGTGAGTTGGTAAGCGGCCTAGCGTTTTGGTTAACAGGTGCCTCATTTGCCAAATCCACAACCGCCTTCCCACAACGGTTTCTGCTTTTACTTGACCGCCTCCCTCCGAGAGAGTCTCGATGGATATTTTGAAGAGAGAGGGGGCAACGCTTTCATCCGAAGATATTGGGAATGGTTGATTCCTCTGAGCGGCCTGCTCCATTTTAAGGACGGAACGTTGCATGCTTTCATCCATTAATGTCTGCAATGTCTCGTTCTCTCGGCGTATGAACTGTCTCAGACGAGCCGGAGTGCGCACGTCTAGGGCAACCGCGAACCGCACAAGCCGTCTCCAGTGCTCGGGCAGCATCCGATCTTCTCGAACAACTCGACGGATAGCTTCCTCCGCAGGATTTTCAAATTCATTGTCGAGCCAGCGTTCGAACTCGTCTGTTTCTTCCTGCCCTGCAAGGTAGGTGTAGAGGTGTTGGTGAAAGGCAATTCCTTTCAGCGACTGTTTTTTCCACAGGGGAACATTATCGCTAGGAACCAATAGCCGATAAGTGAGGATTTGGCCCTTATCAGCCCACTGCTTTAGGTAAAGCTTGGGCACGTAGTGGTTGTCTTTACGCAGTTGCTGCATCGGCGCATTTTCCCGTTGTGAAGGGGGAGGTCAGGGCAATCATACATGCTCAGTGCCGCCGGACTGGCAACCACTGCCATAGGCTCTCGTGGCTCTGTACTCCTTAAACAACCGCGGTTTCTAATTGGTAAAGCTTACGACAATAATCTGGTATTCACGGCCGACCGCTTTTGGCCCTGCGTTGCCGCTGCTGGGTGTCACGTGCGCTGGGAGTAAGGCATTCTTATAGGAGTGAAAAAGCCGCCCTGAGGCGGCTTATGGGCTCTATGTGGAAAAGCGTTCAGGACGCTTGAGTTTGAGCCTGTTTCTCCATCATGGAATTCAGCTCCGAACGTCGGCGGGTTCGATAGATCAGGTTCTTCAACTCTTGCTCGCCAGTGGTGAAATCATCGCGTGGGACGACGGCAAGTGACTGCCAGATGGCATCGTCTTCGGTTGATAAAGCGGTGCTGGCTTGGTCTATAAAACTAAATAGGACTTCGCCCAGGCGACGCGCTTCCTCACTGCTTACTGCCTAGTTTCGTCGTAAAAGGGCACCTCTCGGTAATATGCATCTTTCTTAATATCCCGCTGGATGATGATCTTCTTATGCTGTAACGCTTGAAGAAACGCTTTTGCTTCGGGCAATGCGAATAGCGAAGTCGCAGAGGTGGTCAGACAATGGTCGCCATAAAGCGCAAACGCCGTCTCACGACTGCTCAGGTAGCGCTCACGAGCTTCATATGTATCTATCTGGCACAGTTCCATTGCTGGAAAATAGGGACAGATGTATTTACGTGTCAATCCAGCGCCCATTTACTGTATGCCACCGCGCCTCACGAAGGAGTGGGCAGTTTGCAAACTAAGTGCGGACCCAGCCATCGCCTTGAGATCCAACAGCCCCGTGAGACAGCGATCTGGCAATTTCCAATAGCTGAACCCAGGGCTTACAAAAATCATCCACAAAAAAGCCCCAGGTCTCACGACCTGGGGCTTTTTCATTTCATATCTGGTGCACCCGGCGGGATTCGAACCCACGACCCCTGCCTTCGGAGGGCAGTACTCTATCCAGCTGAGCTACGGATGCTTGTGCGGGCGACATCATACCCATGTCGACCTTGGGCGTCCATGCCGGTCTTTGGGCGTTTAAGTGTAGGAAACTGCCGTGTGCAGGCTCTGGGTCGGGTGCCGCCGATCTGTGCGGTGAAACCAAGTGCAATTACGCAGATCAGAAAAGTTTGACGGATGTGCCGTTTTTGTTCTTTTTTTCGAACATCCTATTGCCCTGTACCCCCATTGATCCTAGGATTCGTTTGAGATTTCAAACGCCCTGTCTCCCGTGCGCGCTTTATCGATTGTGTGCACCGAGGCTGATTTCCCTGACGGCAGCCCACCAGGCGCCTTTCAACAACTCTAATTCGCTCCGCGTGCGCGCGGTGCTGTTAAGGAAAGCCGACATGCAGCTCAAAGATACCCAGTTGTTCCGCCAGCAAGCCTTTATCGATGGCGCTTGGGTCGATGCGGACAACGGTCAAACCATCAAGGTCAATAACCCGGCCACGGGCGAAATTCTCGGCACCGTGCCGAAGATGGGCGCCGCGGAAACCCGCCGTGCCATCGAAGCCGCCGACAAGGCCTTGCCGGCCTGGCGTGCACTCACCGCCAAGGAGCGCGCCAACAAGCTGCGCCGTTGGTTCGAACTGCTGATCGAAAACCAGGACGACCTCGGCCGCCTGATGACCCTCGAACAAGGCAAGCCGCTGGCCGAAGCCAAGGGCGAGATCGTCTACGCCGCTTCCTTTATCGAGTGGTTCGCCGAAGAAGCCAAGCGCATCTACGGTGACGTGATCCCCGGCCACCAGCCCGACAAGCGCCTGATCGTGATCAAGCAGCCGATCGGCGTGACCGCTGCCATCACCCCGTGGAACTTCCCTGCGGCGATGATCACCCGCAAAGCCGGCCCGGCCCTGGCTGCCGGCTGCACCATGGTGATCAAGCCCGCTTCGCAAACCCCGTTCTCGGCCCTGGCCCTGGTTGAGCTGGCGCACCGTGCCGGTATTCCCAAAGGCGTGCTGAGTGTGGTCACCGGCAGCGCCGGCGACATCGGTGGCGAGCTGACCAGCAACCCGATCGTGCGTAAATTGTCCTTCACCGGCTCCACCGAAATCGGTCGCCAGCTGATGGCCGAATGCGCCAAGGACATCAAGAAAGTCTCCCTGGAGCTGGGCGGCAACGCGCCGTTTATCGTGTTCGACGACGCTGACCTGGATAAGGCCGTCGAAGGCGCGATCATCTCCAAGTACCGCAACAACGGTCAGACGTGCGTCTGCGCCAACCGTCTTTATATCCAGGATTCGGTGTACGACGCGTTTGCCGAAAAGCTCAAAGTGGCCGTGGCCAAGCTCAAGATCGGCAACGGTCTGGAAGAGGGCACTACCACCGGCCCGCTGATTGACGAAAAGGCCGTGGCCAAGGTGCAGGAACACATCGCCGATGCCCTGAGCAAAGGCGCCAAGCTGCTGGCCGGCGGCAAGGCGATGGAAGGCAACTTCTTCGAGCCGACCATTCTGACCGACGTGCCGAAAACCGCCGCCGTGGCCAAGGAAGAAACCTTTGGCCCACTGGCGCCGCTGTTCCGTTTCAAAGATGAAGCCGACGTGATCGCGATGGCCAACGACACCGAGTTCGGCCTGGCGTCCTACTTCTATGCCCGCGACCTGGGCCGTGTGTTCCGTGTGGCCGAGGCCCTGGAATACGGCATGGTCGGCGTCAATACCGGGTTGATCTCCAACGAAGTGGCGCCGTTCGGCGGCATCAAGGCTTCGGGCCTGGGCCGTGAAGGCTCCAAGTACGGGATCGAGGATTACCTGGAAATCAAATACCTCTGCCTGGGCATCTGACCGGCACGTGATTGCAGCAAACGCAGAGGGCACGAGAGCGCTGTCCCTTTGCGTGTTTCACATCGTTATTCGTAGTGGCCGGGAAAGCTGTGGCAGTCGATCATCGCATGCTGCCGTAGCTGCCTCCCCGCCACGTATGCCTTGGACCACGCCACCCGATGAGTGGCGAATGAGGACTTTATGAGCAAGACCAACGCTTCCCTGATGAAACGCCGCGAAGCCGCTGTTGCGCGCGGTGTTGGCCAGATTCACCCGATCTTCGCCGACTCCGCGAAGAACGCCACCGTGACCGACGTTGAAGGTCGCGAGTTCATCGACTTCGCCGGCGGTATCGCCGTGCTCAACACCGGCCACGTGCATCCGAAAATCATTGCGGCCGTGACCGAGCAGTTGAACAAGCTGACCCACACCTGCTTCCAGGTGCTGGCTTACGAGCCCTATGTGGAAGTCTGCGAAAAAGTCGCGGCCAAGGTGCCAGGTGATTTCGCCAAGAAAACCCTGCTGGTCACCACCGGTTCCGAAGCGGTCGAAAACGCCGTGAAGATCGCCCGCGCCGCCACTGGCCGCGCTGGCGTGATCGCCTTCACCGGCGCTTACCACGGCCGTACCATGATGACCCTGGGGCTGACCGGCAAAGTCGTGCCTTACTCGGCCGGCATGGGCTTGATGCCAGGCGGTGTGTTCCGTGCGCTGTACCCGAACGAGCTGCACGGTGTGAGCGACGACGACGCCATCGCCAGCATCGAACGCATTTTCAAGAACGATGCCGAGCCGCGTGATATCGCGGCGATCATCATCGAGCCGGTGCAGGGCGAAGGCGGTTTTTACGTTGCGCCGAAATCCTTCATGAAGCGCCTGCGCGAGCTGTGCGACAAGCACGGCATCCTGCTGATCGCCGACGAAGTACAAACCGGTGCCGGCCGTACCGGTACCTTCTTTGCCATGGAACAGATGGGCGTTGCCGCCGACCTGACCACCTTCGCCAAATCCATCGCCGGTGGCTTCCCGCTGGCCGGTGTGTGCGGTAAAGCCGAATACATGGATGCCATCGCCCCAGGTGGCCTGGGCGGCACCTACGCCGGCAGCCCGATTGCTTGCGCGGCCGCATTGGCGGTAATGGAAGTGTTCGAAGAAGAGCACCTGCTGGACCGCTGCAAGGCCGTCGGCGAGCGCCTGGTAACCGGCCTCAAGGCCATCCAGGCCAAATACCCGGTGATCGGTGAAGTGCGTGCCCTGGGCGCGATGATCGCAGTGGAACTGTTCGAAGATGGCGACAGCCACAAGCCGAACGCCGCTGCCGTTGCGTCGGTGGTGGCGAAGGCGCGTGACAAGGGCCTGATCCTGCTGTCCTGCGGAACCTACGGCAACGTATTGCGCGTTCTGGTGCCGTTGACCTCGCCGGACGAGCTGCTGGACAAGGGCTTGGCAATCATTGAAGAGTGCTTCGCTGAGCTTTGAGCCCGGCGTCTTTCTCGATGTAAAAAAACCCGCTTCGGCGGGTTTTTTTTTACTGGGGGTCAGCGCTGAACCCTATGAGAGGGGGCCTACCCGAATGCCAGTCAGTTAAAAAGGCACCCTAGTGTGGCGAGGGAGCTTGCTCGCGCTGGACTGCGCAGCAGTCCCATTTTCTGGGCCCGCTTCGCGGCCCAGCGGGAGCAAGCTCTCTCGCCACAGGTCACAGGTCACAGGTCATAGGTCATAGGCCATAGGCCACAGGCCACAGCCCACAGGTCACAGGTCACAGGTCACAGGTCACAGGTCACAGGTCACAGGTC
>NZ_JASLAW010000073.1 GCF_030147005.1 Pseudomonas sp. | reverse complement strand
ACAACCCTATGGTGGTCGGGGGCTTGCTCGCTAATGCTTTGGGTAAGCAAACACTGGTGTTTCTTATCCACCGCGATGGCGAGCACCCCCGCTCCCACATTTTTTGTCCTGCGGTGTACTCAGGACGTCTTACAGGTCGCCATAACCGAGCGAACGCAGTGCACGCTCATCATCGGACCAGCCGCCCTTAACCTTCACCCACAGGTTAAGCATGATCTTGGAATCAAAGAGCAATTCCATGTCCTTGCGCGCCTCGGTACCGATGCGCTTGATGCGCTCGCCCTTGTCGCCAATGATGATTTTTTTCTGGCCGTCACGTTCAACGAGGATCAACGCGTGAATGTGCAGGGTTTTGCCCTGCTGCTTGAACTCTTCGATTTCAACGGTGATCTGGTACGGCAGCTCGGCGCCCATCTGGCGCATGATTTTCTCGCGCACAAGTTCCGCGGCGAGGAAGCGGCTGCTGCGGTCGGTGATCTGGTCTTCCGGGAAGAAATGCTCGTTCTCCGGCAGGTAGCCGGCGATCACGCGCTCCAGGGCTTCGAGGTTGTGGCCATGCTGCGCCGAGATCGGCATGATCTGGGCATTCGGCAGTTGTTCCTGCAACCAGGTCAGGTGCGGCATCAGCTCGGCTTTGTCTTCGATACGGTCGGTCTTGTTCAACGCGACGATCAATGGGCCGGTGACGTACTGCACGCGCTCGAGGACCATCTGGTCTTCGTCGGTCCACTTGGTGCGGTCAACCACGAAAATCACCACGTCGACGTCTTTCAACGCCGCCGAAGCGGTCTTGTTCATATAGCGGTTAAGCGCCTTTTCACCGCCTTTGTGCATGCCAGGGGTATCCACATAGACCGCCTGCACGCTGCCTTCGGTCTTGATGCCCAGCATGTTGTGACGGGTGGTCTGCGGCTTGCGCGAGGTGATTGCGAGCTTCTGGCCGAGGATGTGGTTAAGCAGCGTGGACTTGCCCACGTTGGGGCGGCCGACGATGGCAACATAGCCACAGCGTGTTGCGGTTGAATCAGTCATGGCCATTCTCCACGCCCAGGGCAATCAGTGCTGCAGCGGCCGCTACCTGTTCGGCAATACGACGGCTCACACCCTGACCTCGGCTTTTTTCGTTCAATAAGGTGATTTCACATTCCACGAAGAACACGCGGCAATGCGGCTCACCCTGGATATCCACCACTTCGTAGCGTGGCAGTTCGCAACCGCGGGACTGCAGGTATTCCTGCAGGCGGGTCTTGGGATCTTTGTTGGTGTCGACCAGCGTCAGGCTCTCGATTTCCGAAGCCAGCCATGCGACGACGCGCTCCTTGGCCGTTTCCATCCCCGCATCGAGGTAGATCGCACCGATTAATGCTTCCAGGGCATCGGCCAGGATCGACTCGCGACGAAAACCGCCGCTTTTCAGTTCACCGGAGCCCAGCCGCAGGTACTCGCCCAGGCCGAAACCTCGAGCGAGCACGGCCAGGGTCTCGCCTTTCACAAGGCGCGCCCGCAGACGCGAAAGCTGGCCTTCGCGCGCTTGAGGAAAACGCTCGAACAACGCCTCGCCAGCGGCGAAATTGAGGATGGCGTCACCGAGAAATTCCAGGCGCTCGTTATTGCGCCCTGCAAAGCTGCGGTGTGTGAGAGCAAGGACCATCAACTCCTGGTCCTTGAAGGTGTAGCCGAGCTGGCGCTCGAGACGACTTAGAGAAACGGTCACGGTTTATCCATATCTAGTTGGTGGCACCGGCGGCCATCGACGATTGACGCAGTGTTCAAATTCAAATCCTGATTGGTGCAGCAGGGCATCGGAAAATGTCCAAGCCCCAGAAAAGCATTCGGCGCTGTGATCACAGCGCCGCCTGTATTACTTGATCAGCCCCACCCGCGAGAAGTTCGGCAGGTGGCTGAGCTTGGGTTCCGGCCAACTCATCCAGACCGCGAAGGCTTTGCCGACGATATTCTCGTCGGGCACCATGCCCAGCAGATCCTTGGGAATATTGGGGTCATCCCAGTAGCGGCTGTCATTGGAGTTGTCGCGGTTGTCGCCCATCATGAAGTAGTGCCCGGCAGGCACTTTCCACTGGCCATCGGGCATCGCACGGTAGCGGCTCATTTCCTTGCGGATCTGGTGCTCTACTGCGCCGAGTTTTTCCTGGTACAACTCGGCGCTGCCCAACGTGTTGGGCTCGGCACCCAGCAGTTTCTCGGCCACCGACTCACCATTGATGAACAGGCGCTTGTCGCTGGTGTAGCGGATCACGTCGCCCGGCAGGCCGACCACACGCTTGATGTAGTTGACGTTCGGGTCGCTCGGGTAGCGGAACACCATCACATCACCGCGCTGCGGATCACCGACCTGGATGACTTTCTTGTCGATCACCGGCAAGCGGATCCCGTAGGAAAACTTGTTCACCAGGATGAAGTCGCCCACGTCCAGGGTAGGTTTCATCGACCCCGACGGGATCTGGAACGGCTCCACGAGGAACGAACGCAGCACCAGCACGATGAACAACACCGGGAAGAACGACTTGCCGTATTCAACCAGCAAGGGCTCTTTGTTCAGCTTCTCGACCACCACCGCATCGGGCTGGCTGACGCTGCCCTGATAGGACGCGATAGCCGCCCGCCGACGCGGGGCGAAGAACACCAGATCAAGCAGAGCCAGGAGGCCGCAAACGGCAACGGCGATGACCAGCAACAGCGGGAAATTTAGCGACATAGGACCTAACTATCCAACCTGAGCACCGCAAGGAAGGCTTCCTGTGGAATTTCCACGTTACCTACTTGCTTCATGCGTTTTTTACCGGCCTTTTGCTTCTCAAGCAGCTTGCGCTTACGGCTGACGTCGCCACCGTAGCATTTGGCCAGTACGTTCTTTCTGAGTGCCTTGACGGAGGTCCGCGCAATGATCTGCCCGCCAATGGCGGCCTGGATCGCAACGTCGAACATCTGGCGCGGAATCAGTTCTTTCATCTTCTCGGTCAACTGGCGACCTTTGTAGTGCGCATTGTCCTTGTGCACGATCAGTGCCAGGGCATCAACCTTGTCGCCGTTGATCAGCACATCCAGTTTCACCAGATTAGCCGATTGGTACCGGTCGAAATGGTAATCCAGCGAAGCATAGCCGCGACTGGTGGATTTGAGACGGTCGAAGAAGTCCAGGACCACTTCGTTCATCGGCAAATCGTAGGTCACTTGCACCTGGGTGCCGAGGAACAGCATGTCGTGCTGGACGCCACGCTTCTCGATACACAGTGTAATGACGTTGCCCAGGTGTTCCTGCGGCACAAGAATATTGGCGCGCACGATCGGTTCGCGCATGTCTTCGATGGAAGACAGGTCTGGAAGCTTGGACGGGTTGTCGACGTAAATCGTTTCACCGGTCTTCAGCGCCAGTTCGAAAATAACCGTTGGCGCGGTGGTGATCAGGTCCAGGTCGTATTCGCGCTCCAGGCGCTCCTGGATGATCTCCATGTGCAGCATGCCGAGGAACCCGCAACGGAAGCCGAAGCCCAGGGCGTCGGAGCTTTCCGGGGTGTACTGCAACGACGAATCGTTAAGCGTCAGCTTTTGCAGGGCTTCGCGGAAGTCTTCGAAGTCATCGGAGCTGACCGGGAACAGGCCGGCGTAGACCTGCGGCTGAATGCGCTTGAAGCCGGGCAGCACGTCGACGTCCGGCGTGGAGCTCAGGGTCAGGGTGTCACCGACCGGCGCACCGTGGATGTCCTTGATACCGGCGATGATGAAGCCCACTTCGCCGGCTTTCAGATCAGTGGTGGCGGTGTGCTTGGGGTTGAATACGCCGACGCTGTCCACCAGGTGGATCTTGCCGGTGGATTTGACCAGGATCTTGTCGCCCTTCTTCACACGGCCGTGGCGCACGCGCACCAGGGAAACAACGCCCAGGTAGTTGTCGAACCAGGAGTCGATGATCAACGCTTGCAGCGGATCTTCGTAATTGCCGGTCGGCGCGGGGATGGTCTTGACCAGGCGCTCGAGCACTTCATCGACGCCCAGGCCAGTCTTGGCGCTGCACTCGACGGCGTCGGTGGCATCAATGCCGATGATTTTTTCGATTTCTTCTTTTACGCGGTCCGGATCGGCCTGGGGCAGGTCGATCTTGTTCAGCACCGGCATGACTTCCAGGCCCTGCTCGATGGCGGTGTAGCAGTTGGCCACGGACTGGGCTTCAACGCCCTGCCCCGCGTCCACCACCAGCAGCGCGCCTTCGCAGGCGGCCAGGGAACGGCTGACTTCATAGGTGAAGTCGACGTGGCCTGGGGTGTCAATGAAGTTGAGCTGGTACTTGATACCGTCTTTGGCGGTGTAGTACAGCGTGACGCTGTGGGCCTTGATGGTGATCCCGCGCTCGCGTTCGAGATCCATGGAATCCAGTACCTGGGCTTCCATTTCACGCTCGGCAAGGCCGCCGCACATCTGGATGAATCGATCGGCCAGCGTCGACTTACCATGGTCAATGTGGGCGATGATGGAGAAATTGCGGATATGACTCAAATCACTCACGGATCAACACTCAAAAAGGCTGCAGGCAGATTGCCCGCTGAAAAATAGCCGGGAATTGTACCTGATGCTCGGGCCAGACGTCATCTTTGCTGACCAGAACAAAAATGCCCCGCTTGGATAAGCGGGGCATTTTTTATGCATAAGCGAGCAATCAACCGGCTCGGCGCAGCAACCAGAACCCGGCGACGGCGCAGATAAACGTCGGCACCAGCACCGCGAACAACGGCGAAAAGCCGAACACCAGGCTCGAAGGCCCCAACAGGTCCTGGGCGATGCGGAAAGTAAAGCCCACCAGCACCCCGGTGAATACCCGCTGACCGAGGGTCACGGAACGCAACGGACCGAAGATAAAGGAGATCGCCATCAGCACCAGCGCGGCGGTAACCACCGGTTGCAACACCTTGACCCAGAACGCCAGCCAGTAGCGGCCATTGTTCAGGCCCTGGTCCTTGAGGTAGTGGATGTAGCTCCAAAGGCCCGAGATCGGCAGGGTTTCCGGGACCATGATTACTGTATTGAGCAGTTCCGGCTTGAGCGCGATGTCCCATGCCTGGGTGGGTGCGTTGACCACTTCAGTACTGGCGTTGACGCCCTGGCCCACGTTGTGGAAGAGCGTGGTGGTGACGTCGCTCAGTTGCCATTGCGCGCCATCGTATTGCGCGCGCTTGGCGAAACTGGAGCTCAGCATGTGCCGCTCTTTGTCGAACGTGTAGCGCGTCACCCCGATCAACAGCCCGCCAGGCTGCACGGCGTTGATGTGGATGAACTGGTCGCCCTGGCGGTGCCACAGGCCGTGCTTGGAACTTTGCGCATCGCCCGAACCCTGGGCCAGGGCGCGATTGGCCTGGGCGGTGGCTTCGGACGGTGGCGCGACGTATTCGCCGATCAGCACGCTGCAGGCCATCAACAGCAGCATTGGCTTCATCACTGCCCAGACGATACGGCCGATGGACACGCCCGCCGCGCGCATGATGGTCAATTCGCTGTTGCTGGCCAGGGTACCGAGGCCGATCAGGCAACCGATCAAGCCGGCCATCGGCATCATGTCGTAGAGACGACGCGGCGCGGTCAGCGCCACGAAGCTCAAAACGTCCATGACCGTATAGGTATCGGTGACGTTGCCCACTTCATCGATGAAAGCAAACAGCGAGGCCAGGCCGAGAATAATGCCCAACACCGCCAGGATGGCGATCAGTACGCTGCTACCAATGTAGCGATCGAGCTTAGCCACGAGCCAACTCCTTCAGGCCACGACGGCTCTTCATTTTCAAACGGATAGGTTCCCAGTAGAGCAGCCCCAGGCCGATCACCAGGAAAATCCCGTGTACCCACCACAGGCCCAGGGCAGGCGGCAACTTGCCCTTCTCCAGGGAACCACGAGCGGAGATCAGGATGGTCAGGTAAGCCATATACAGCAGGATCGCCGGCAGCAGCTTGAGGAATCGCCCCTGACGTGGGTTGACCCGCGACAGCGGCACGGCCATCAAGGTCACGATAAACACCAGCAGCGGCAGGGACAGGCGCCATTGCAGCTCGGCGATGGAGCGCAGTTCCTGGCTACCGAACAGCGACGCGGTCGGGAGCGCATCGCGGTCGGTGACCTCCTCGCTGATATCGGGTTTGGGCAGCATGACGCCGTAGGTGTCGTATTTGATCACCCGGTAATCGGCCAAACCCGGGCTGCCATCGTAGCGATAGCCGTTGTCCAGGATCAGGTAGCGGCTGCCGTCGGGGCGCACTTCCTGGCGTCCGCCGTCGGCTACCAGAATCGAGATGCCACGGTCTTTCTGGTCCTTGCCGAGGTTTTTCTGGGAAATGAACACACCGCTCAGGTTGGAACGGTCTTCGGTCATTTCTTCGGTATAGGTTACGCGCGTGCCGTCGTTGAGCGCCTGGAAACGGCCGGGCTCGAGAGTGTCGAACTCGGTCATGGCGTCCTGCTTGTTCAGCAGCAGCTGGAATTGCATGGCCCCCTGAGGCGCCAGGCTCAGGCTCAACCAAGCCACCACCAGGGCAACGCCGGCGGCCGGCACCATGGTCATCGCCAGCAGACGCTGCTGGCTCATGCCGGTGGCCGACAGCACGGTCATCTCGCTTTCGAGGTACAGCCGGCCATAAGCCAGCAGGATGCCAAGGAACAGGCCGAGGGGCAGGATCAGTTGCAAAAAGCCCGGCAGGCGAAAGCCCATGATCAGGAACAGCGAGCCTGGATCCAGGGCGCCGGAGGCGGCCTGCGCAAGGAATTTGACGAAACGACCACTCATGATGATGACCAGCAATACCGCACTCACGGCACTCAGGGTCAACAGGACTTCGCGGGATAGATAACGGAAGACGATCAAACCAGACACTCCAGGGTTGTCAGGCTAAGGCGGCCAAACAAGCAAGCATACCGAGTCGACCCGTTTACACGGGCCGGCTAAAAAGATGGCGCATTATCCTGTGATTGACAGCGCCTGTCACTGCGCAACCTCACGCACATGCACAAAGCGTGCTTCGAGGGTTGTCAGGCTTCGCCTGCGAGGTTCAAACTGCGGCCTTTGTCGCTGGCGGTTTACAACGCTGCCAAGCTTTAAAGCCTGGGTACACATGCCAGGCTCACCGACCTTTATAAGGGACCCGAAAATGGAATTGGTTGTAAAAAGCGTTAGCCCCGAAACGTTGAAAACCGCCACCCTCGTGGTCGCTGTCGGCGAAGGCCGCAAACTCGGCGTCGCCGCCAAGCAACTGGATGAACTGAGCGGCGGCGCCATCAGCGCCGTACTCAAGCGCGGCGACCTGGCGGGCAAAGTCGGCCAGAGCCTGCTGCTGCAGAGCCTGCCGAACCTCAAGGCTGAGCGCGTATTGCTGGTGGGCGTGGGCAAAGACGACGAACTGGGCGACCGTCCGTTCCGCAAGATCATCAGCACCATCCTCACCACGCTTAAAGGCCTGGGCGGCGGCGACGCGGCACTGGCACTCGATGAAATCGTCATCAAGGGCCGTGACAGCTACGGCAAGACCCGCCTGCTGGCCGAAAGCCTGTTGGACGGCGGCTACGTGTTCGACCAGTTCAAGAGCCAGAAAGCCGAACCCCGCGCGCTGAAGAAAATCACGCTGCTGACCATCAAGGCCGCCCAGGCTGAAGTCGAGCGCGCCGTGACGCACGCAACGGCAATCGCCAATGGCATGTCGTTCACCCGCGACCTGGGCAACCTGCCGCCGAACATCTGCCACCCAACCTACCTGGGCGAGCAAGCCAAGGCGCTGGGCAAAGAGTTCAAGGGCCTCAAGGTCGAAGTGCTGGACGAGAAAAAGATCAAGGAACTGGGCATGGGCTCGTTCTATGCCGTGGGCCAGGGCAGCGACCAGCCGCCACGCCTGATCGTGATGCAATACAACGGCGGCAAGAAGTCCGAGAAGCCTTACGTTCTGGTCGGCAAAGGCATCACCTTCGACACCGGCGGCATCAGCCTCAAGCCGGGCGCCGGCATGGATGAGATGAAGTACGACATGGGCGGCGCCGCCAGCGTGTTCGGCACCCTGCGCGCCGTGCTGGAACTCAAGCTGCCGGTCAACCTGGTGTGCATCCTGGCCTGCGCCGAGAACATGCCGAGCGGTGGCGCTGCCCGCCCGGGCGATATCGTCACGACCATGAGCGGCCAGACCGTGGAAATCCTCAACACCGACGCCGAAGGCCGCCTGGTGCTGTGTGACGCGCTGACCTACGCCGAACGCTTCAAACCGCAAGCGGTGATCGACATCGCCACCCTGACCGGTGCCTGCGTGGTTGCCCTGGGCGCCCACACCTCGGGCCTGCTGGGCAATAACGACGAGTTGATCGAGCAACTGCTCAGCGCCGGCAAGGCCGCCGACGACCGCGCCTGGCAACTGCCGCTGTTCGATGAGTACCAGGAGCAACTGGACAGCCCGTTCGCCGACATCGCCAACATCGGTGGTCCGAAAGCCGGCACCATCACCGCAGCATGCTTCCTGTCGCGTTTCGCCAAGAACTTCAACTGGGCGCACCTGGACATCGCCGGCACCGCCTGGACCAGCGGCGGCAAGGACAAAGGCGCCACTGGTCGCCCGGTACCGCTGCTGACCCAATACCTGCTCGATCGCGCCAAAGCCTAACCCTGTAGGGAGCGAGCTTGCTGTGGCGAGCAAGCTTGCTTGCGCTGGGGTGCGAAAGCCGGAGACTGCTGCGCAGTCAACGGGAGCAAGCGCCCTCGCCACAGCAAGCTCGCGCCTACAAATTCCGGGACGGTTTTCACGCCGTCCCGGTCTCAGGAACCGCAATGACCCAAGTCGATTTCTATATATTGCCCAGCGCCGACCCGTCCGCGCGCCTGGACTTTGCCTGCAAGCTCACCGAAAAAGCCTGGCGCATGGGCCATCGCATTTACCTGCACTGCAGCGATGCCGCGCAACGCGAGGACCTCGATGCCCGCCTGTGGCGCTTCAAGGGCGAAAGCTTCGTGCCCCACGGCCCCGCCGAATCAGAACCCGACAGCTTGATAGTGCTGGGCTTGGGCGACAGTTGCGGCGATCACCACGACCTGCTGGTCAACCTCGACCTGAAAGTACCGGCCTTCGCCAAGTCATTCGCCCGTGTGGCGGAGGTGGTGGTGGAAGATCCGGCTATTCGTCAGGCCGCGCGGGAGAGTTTCCGTTTCTACCGCGAACAGGGCTATCCTCTGCAGGATCACCGGCTACAACGACTTTGAGTAGATGATGGACACGCCCAACCCGATGAAAAAAGACGACCACCTGCTGGACGACCTCGAGTCGATCCGTCAGTTGCTGGGTGATGATGACTTGCAACCGCCGCTGTTGACCGAATCGGTCGAGGGCGAGGTACAGATTCCGCTGTTGTTCGACATGGTCGGCAACAAGCCTGCTGCAACGCAGCCGGTGGCGGCAGAGCCCGCGCCCGCCGCAGAAAAAGCCCCCGACGCCTTGCTGCTGCACCTGGACAACGAACTGCGCGCCGCCGCGCAATTGATCATGCAGGACGTGATCGACGACTTTGCTCCGCATATCGAAACCGAGATCAAGCGTCGGTTGGATGCGCGAATGGAGCGGTTGCTCAGCCAGTACCAAAACTGAATCGGGCACTGATCCCCCTGTGGGAGCGGGCTTGCTCGCGAAAGCGGTCTGTCAGACCTGGTTGGTGTGACTGACCCAGCGCTTTCACGAGCAAGCCCGCTCTCACATTTATCCTCCATACACTCAAGCCTGTCTTCGCCTCGCCCTGCGCCCTATCCCCCGTTATACTTGCCGGCTTTCCTGAATAAATGCCAACTAGGGTCCCGCCGCGCATGGATAAGACCTACCAGCCCCACGCTATCGAAACTTCCTGGTACAACACCTGGGAGTCCGAGAACTATTTCGCCCCACAAGGTGCGGGCGACTCGTACACCATCATGATCCCGCCGCCGAACGTCACTGGCAGCCTGCACATGGGCCATGGCTTCAACAATGCGATCATGGATGCGTTGATCCGCTTCCGTCGCATGCAGGGCCGTAACACCCTGTGGCAACCGGGTACCGACCACGCCGGTATCGCCACCCAAATGTTGGTGGAACGCCAACTGGAAGCCACCGGCCAGAACCGTCACGACCTGGGTCGCGAGAAATTCCTGGAGAAAATCTGGGAATGGAAAGACCAGTCCGGCGGCAATATCAGCCGTCAGATCCGTCGCCTGGGTTCTTCCGTGGACTGGAGCCGTGAACGCTTCACCATGGACGACGGCCTGTCGGAGGCGGTGAAAGAAGCCTTCGTGCGCCTGCATGAAGACGGCCTGATCTACCGCGGCAAGCGCCTGGTCAACTGGGACACCAAGCTGCACACGGCGATTTCCGACCTTGAAGTGGAAAACCACGACGAGAAAGGCTTCCTGTGGAACCTCAAGTATCCGCTGGCTGACGGCGCCAAGACCGCTGAAGGCAACGACTACCTGATCGTCGCCACCACCCGTCCGGAAACCATGCTCGGCGACGCCGCCGTTGCAGTTAACCCGAACGACGAGCGCTATCAGGCGCTGATCGGCAAGTTCGTCGAGCTGCCATTGGTCGGCCGCCGCATTCCGATCATCGCGGACGACTACTGCGACCCTGAATTCGGCACCGGCTGCGTGAAAATCACCCCGGCTCACGATTTCAACGACTACGAAGTCGGCAAGCGCCACAACCTGCCGCTGCTCAACATCTTCGACAAGAATGCCGCCGTATTGTCGGCCTGCCAGGTGTTCAACCTGGACGGCACGCTGAACGACAGCGTCGACGGCAAGATCCCGGCCGAATACGCCGGCCTCGACCGTTTCGAAGCGCGCAAGCAAATCGTTGCCGCCTTCGACGCCGCCGGTTTGCTGGTGAGCGTGGACGACCACGGCCTGAAAGTGCCCAAGGGCGACCGCTCCGGCACCGTCATCGAGCCGTGGCTGACCGACCAGTGGTACGTGTCCACCAAGCCGCTGGCCGAGCCGGCGATTGCCGCCGTTGAAGATGGCCGTATCCAGTTCGTGCCCAAGCAGTACGAAAACATGTACTTCTCGTGGATGCGTGACATCCAGGACTGGTGCATCAGCCGTCAGCTGTGGTGGGGCCATCGTATTCCAGCCTGGTACGACGAGTCGGGCAAGGTCTACGTAGGCCGCGACGAAGCCGAAGTGCGTGCCAAGCACAACCTCGGCGCCGACATCGCGCTGCAACAGGACAACGACGTTCTGGACACCTGGTTCAGCTCCGGCCTGTGGACGTTCTCCACCCTGGGCTGGCCGCAGCAGACCGAATTCCTGAAGAAATTCCACTCCACCGACGTGCTGGTCACCGGCTTCGATATCATTTTCTTCTGGGTTGCCCGGATGATCATGCTCACCATGCATCTGGTGAAGAACGAAGACGGCACCCCCCAGGTGCCGTTCAAGACCGTATACGTGCACGGCCTGGTGCGTGACGGCCAGGGTCAGAAGATGTCCAAGTCCAAGGGCAACGTCCTGGACCCGCTGGACATCATCGACGGCATCGACCTGGAAACCCTGGTGCAGAAACGCACCTCGGGCCTGATGCAGCCGAAACTGGCGAAAAAGATCGAGAAGCAAACCCGCGACGAATTCGCCGACGGCATCGCCAGCTACGGCACCGACGCCCTGCGCTTCACCTTCTGCTCGCTGGCCTCCACCGGCCGCGACATCAAGTTCGACATGGGCCGCGTCGAAGGCTATCGCAACTTCTGCAACAAAATCTGGAACGCCGCACGCTACGTGCTGGATAAGGGCGAAGACTGCGGCCAGAACGGCGAAGCCTTCGAACTGTCCCTGGCAGACCGCTGGATCATTTCGCAGCTGCAGCGCACCGAAGCCGAAGTGACCCGCCAGCTCGACCAGTTCCGTTTCGACCTGGCCGCGCAGGCCCTGTACGAGTTCATCTGGAACCAGTATTGCGACTGGTACCTGGAACTGTCCAAGCCTGTGCTGTGGGATGAAAACGCGCCGGTCGAACGCCAGCGCGGTACCCGTCGCACCCTGGTGCGCGTGCTGGAAGTGGCGCTGCGCCTGGCGCATCCGTTCATGCCGTTCATCACCGAAGAAATCTGGCAGCGCCTGGCACCGCTGGCCGGTGTCGAAGGCAAGACCATCATGCTGCAACCTTGGCCGGTGGCCAATGAAGCACGTATCGATGAGGCCGCCGAACGCGATATCGAATGGCTCAAGACCCTGATGCTCGGCACGCGCAATATCCGCGCCGAGATGAACATCGGTCCGGGCAAGCCGCTGGCCGTGTTCGTCAAGAACGCCAGTGCCGAAGATCAGCGTCGCCTCAGCGAGAACGATGCGCTGCTCAAGAAGCTGGCGAAGCTGGAGTCGATTACCGTATTGGCCGACGACGCAGAAGCACCGCTGTCCGCCACCGCGTTGGTCGGCGATATGGAAGTGCTGGTGCCGATGGCCGGCCTGATCGATAAAGGCGCTGAACTGGCCCGACTCGACAAGGAAATGGCGCGCCTGCAAGGCGAAGTGCAGCGCGTGGGCGGCAAGCTGTCCAACGCGGCGTTCGTCGACAAGGCGCCGGCGGAAGTGATCGACAAAGAACGCGCCAAGTTGGCCGAGGCGGAACAGGCCCTGGGCAAGCTGGCGGAGCAACATGCGCGGATTTCCAGCCTGTAAGGGGCAAGCCGTGTGAAAAAAGAGACCTTCGGGTCTCTTTTTTTGCTTGGAGATTCCCAATTTCTTGCTGGCAACGCAGTCAGTGTGGGAGCGGGCTTGCTCGCCAAAGCGGTGTATCGGATACAGCGTCCGTGACTGGCACAGCGCTCTCGCGAGCAAGCCCGCTCCCACATTTGACCGGGTGGGGTCCAAGATGTGTGACAATGCTCGCCACTTTGAGCCAAACCCAGAATCAACATGACCGCCCCCACTACGCCCAAACCTCCACGCAAGCAGTCTAAAACCGCTACCCCGGCCAAGCCCGTGGTACCGCGCAAAGAGGCCACCCTGCACCCGCGCAACCGCCACACGGGCCGTTACGACTTCCCGGCGTTGATCAAGACGACGCCGGAACTGGCGCAATTCGTGATCATCAACCCCTATGGCAAGGAGAGCATCGACTTCGCCAGCCCGGACGCGGTGCGGGTGTTCAACCGGGCGTTGCTCAAGTCGTTCTACGGCATCCAGCATTGGGATATCCCGGCCGACTACCTATGCCCGCCGGTGCCGGGGCGTGCCGACTATGTGCACTTTCTCGCCGACCTGCTGGCCAGCGTCAACGATGGCAAGATCCCGCGCGGCTCCATCGTCAAGGTGCTGGACATCGGCATGGGCGCCAACTGCGTCTACCCGCTGATTGGCTATATGGAGTACCGCTGGAACTTCCTCGGCTCGGAGGTCGACCCAACCGCCGTAGCCGCCGCCAAGGCCATCGTGCAATCCAACGACCTGAGCAAGGTCATCCAGCTGCGCCAGCAACCCAATCCCAAGCACATCCTGCTGGGCCTGTTGGAGCCTGCCGAGCGCTTTGACCTGACCATGTGCAACCCCCCGTTCCATGCGTCCATGGACGAAGCCACCAAGGGCAGCGAGCGCAAGTGGCGCGCCTTGGGCAAGGCAGATCCGAAACGCAAGCTGCCGGTACTCAACTTCGGTGGCCAATCGGCGGAATTGTGGTGTGAAGGCGGCGAAGCGCGTTTCGTGACGCAGCTGATCGCCGAGAGCGCGCATTTTGCCCACAAGGTATTGTGGTTCAGCACCCTGGTGTCGAAAGCCTCCAACCTGCCCGCGATCCAGACCGCGCTGAAAAAAGCCGGCGTGCTGGAAAGCCAGGTGGTGGAAATGTCCCAGGGACAAAAGCAAAGCCGGTTCGTCGCCTGGACCTTCCAGACCAAGAACGAACAGCAGATGTGGCGCCAGCGCTGGGCCCGATAATCGTTGTGGCGAGGGAGCTTGCTCCCGCTGGGCTACGCAGCGGCTCCAGAATCCTGGGGAGCGCTACGCACTCCAGCGGGAGCTTGCTCCCGCTGCCGGGATCGACGGTCGGGTGTTCGACCGGTCCGTTCTGCAGCCAGTCG
>NZ_JASLAW010000042.1 GCF_030147005.1 Pseudomonas sp. | reverse complement strand
TTGAACCGACTCCTTGTGGGCGCGGGCAAGCCCTAATGCCGGTCAGTTAAGCGCTAAAGCAGAAAAACCTGCGACCTGTGGCGAGGGAGCTTGCTCCCGCTGGACTGCATAGCAGTCCCATTTTTGGGGCCGCTTCGCGCCCCAACGGGAGCAAGCTCCCTCGCCACAGGTCGCAGGTTTTTCTGCTTTAGCGCTTAACTGACCGGCATTAGGGCTTGCCCGCGCCCACAAGGAGTCGGTTCAAGGTTTTAGAAGGCGTCGCCCGGAATACGCACGAAGCCTTCCATCAGCACCCGTGCACTGCGGCTCATGATGGCTTTTTTCACCACCCATTCACCGTTCACTTGAGTCGCCTCGGCGCCGACGCGCAAGGTGCCCGACGGATGCCCGAAGCGCACCGCGTTGCGCTCCACGCCACCGGCCGCCAGGTTGACCAGGGTGCCGGAAATCGCCGCCGCCGTGCCAATCGCCACCGCCGCCGTGCCCATCATGGCGTGGTGCAACTTGCCCATGGACAAGGCCCGCACCAGCAAATCCACATCGCCGGCCTTGATCGCCTTGCCGCTGGACGCCACGTAATCGGCAGGTTTGGCCACAAACGCGACTTTCGGCGTGTGTTGACGCTGGGCCGCTTCGTCCAGGTGTTTGATCAGGCCCATGCGCAACGCGCCATAGGCACGCACGGTTTCGAACATCGCCAGGGCCTTGGGGTCGCCATTGATCGCGCCTTGCAGTTCAGTACCGGTGTAGCCGAGGTCTTCGGCATTGATGAAGATCGTCGGGATGCCGGCGTTGATCAGGGTGGCCTTGAAGGTGCCGACACCGGGCACTTCCAGTTCGTCGATCAGGTTGCCGGTGGGGAACATCGAGCCACCACCGCCCTCTTCTTCCGCCGCCGGGTCGATGAACTCCAGCTGCACTTCGGCGGCTGGAAAGGTGACGCCGTCCAACTCGAAATCACCGGTCTCCTGCACGGCGCCGTGAGTGATGGGCACGTGGGCGATGATGGTTTTGCCGATATTGGCCTGCCATATGCGCACCACGGCCACGCCGTTATCCGGCACGCGGTCCGGGTCGACCAGGCCGGCGCTGATGGCGAACGAACCGACCGCCGCCGAGAGGTTGCCGCAGTTGCCGCTCCAGTCGACAAACGGCTTGTCGATGGCGACTTGGCCAAACAGGTAATCCACGTCGTGCCCGGCGCGGGTGCTCTTGGCCAGGATCACGGTTTTGCTGGTGCTGGACGTGGCGCCGCCCATGCCGTCAATTTGCTTGTCATAGGGGTCGGGGCTGCCGATCACCCGCAACAGCAAGGCGTCGCGGGCAGCGCCGGATACCTGCGCCGAGGGCGGCAGGTCCTTGAGGCTGAAGAAAACGCCCTTGCTGGTACCGCCACGCATATAGGTGGCGGGGATCTTGATTTGCGCTACATGTGCCATGGTTACCTCTCAGGCAGTCGCCGCCGATTCCAGGAAGTCCTGGGCGAAACGTTGCAATACGCCCCCCGCCTCGTAGATCGACACTTCTTCAGCGGTGTCCAGGCGGCAGGTCACCGGCACTTCGACACGCTCGCCATTCTTGCGATTGATCACCAGGGTCAATTGCGCACGCGGCGTGCGTTGGCCGACCACGTCATAGGTTTCGCTGCCGTCGATCTTGAGCGTATGACGGTCGGTGCCCGGCAGGAATTCCAGGGGCAACACACCCATGCCGACCAGGTTGGTGCGGTGGATGCGCTCGAACCCTTCGGCGGCGATCGCTTCCACACCGGCCAGGCGCACGCCCTTGGCCGCCCAATCGCGGGACGAACCTTGGCCGTAGTCGGCGCCCGCAATAATGATCAGCGGCTGCTTGCGCTCCATGTAGGTTTCGATGGCTTCCCACATGCGCGTGACCTTGCCTTCCGGCTCGATGCGCGCCAAAGAGCCCTGCTTGACCTTGCCGTTCTCCTGCACCATTTCGTTGAACAGCTTCGGGTTGGCAAAAGTGGCGCGTTGCGCGGTCAAGTGGTCGCCCCGGTGAGTGGCGTAAGAGTTGAAGTCCACTTCCGGCAAGCCCATTTTCGCCAGGTACTCGCCGGCAGCGCTGTCGAGCATGATCGCGTTGGAGGGCGACAGGTGGTCGGTGGTGATGTTGTCCGGCAGCACCGCCAGCGGGCGCATGCCCTTGAGCGGACGCGCACCGGCCAACGCGCCTTCCCAATACGGCGGGCGGCGGATATAGGTGCTTTGCGGGCGCCAGTCGTACAGCGGGGCAACTTTGGGGCCGGTGTCTTCGTGAATCGCGAACATCGGGATGTACACGGCGCGAAACTGCTCAGGCTTGACCGAGGCCTTGACCACTGCATCGATCTCTTCATCGCTTGGCCAGATGTCCTGCAGGCGGATTTCCTTGCCGTCGGCGTCGAGCCCGAGCACGTCTTTCTCGATATCGAACCGGATGGTGCCGGCAATCGCATAGGCCACGACCAGCGGCGGCGAAGCGAGGAAGGCTTGCTTGGCGTACGGGTGAATACGCCCATCGAAGTTGCGGTTACCCGACAACACGGCGGTGGCGTAAAGGTCGCGGTCGATGATTTCCTGCTGGATTACCGGGTCGAGCGCGCCGGACATGCCGTTGCAGGTCGTGCAGGCGAAGGCCACCACGCCGAAACCGAGCTTTTCCAGCTCATGCCCCAGGCCCGCTTCTTCCAGGTACATGGCCACGGTTTTCGAACCCGGCGCCAGGGACGATTTGACCCACGGCTTGCGCGTCAGCCCCAGCTTGTTGGCGTTACGCGCCAGCAGGCCTGCGGCGATTACGTTGCGCGGGTTGCTGGTGTTGGTGCAGCTGGTGATGGCGGCAATGATCACCGCGCCGTCGGGCATTTGCCCCGGTACGTCGTCCCACTGGCCGCTGATGCCTTTGGCCGCCAGGTCACGGGTGGCGACACGGGCGTGAGGGTTGCTCGGGCCCGCCATGTTGCGCACCACGCTGGACAGGTCGAAGGTCAGGCCGCGCTCGTACTGCGCGCCTTTCAGGTCGTCCGCCCACAGGCCGGTGTGACGGGCGTATTGCTCGACCAGGGTGACTTGTTCTTCTTCGCGCCCGGTGAGCTTCAGGTAGGCGATGGTTTGCTGGTCGATATAAAACATCGCTGCGGTGGCGCCGTATTCCGGGGCCATGTTGGAGATGGTGGCGCGATCGCCCAGGGTCAGTGCCGATGCCCCTTCACCGAAGAACTCCAGCCACGCGCCGACGACTTTCTGTTGGCGCAGAAACTCGGTCAGCGCCAACACCATGTCGGTGGCGGTGATACCCGGCTGCAGCTTGCCGGTCAGCTCCACGCCGACACTTTCCGGCAGGCGCATCCACGACGCCCGCCCGAGCATCACGCTTTCGGCTTCAAGGCCGCCGACGCCGATGGCGATCACGCCCAGGGCGTCCACATGCGGAGTGTGGCTGTCGGTGCCGACGCACGTATCCGGGAAGGCCACCATCTGCCCGTTTTCATCCGGGCGCACCTGAATCACCGGGGACATTTTCTCCAGGTTGATCTGGTGCATGATGCCGTTGCCGGGCGGGATTACGTCGACGTTCTTGAAGGCCTTCTTGGTCCACTCGATAAAGTGGAAGCGGTCTTCGTTGCGACGGTCTTCGATGGCGCGGTTCTTTTCGAACGCCTGCGGGTCAGCGCCACCGGCTTCGACGGCCAGGGAATGGTCCACGATCAGTTGGGTCGGCACCACCGGGTTCACCTGCGCCGGATCGCCGCCCTGCAGGGCGATGGCGTCGCGCAGGCCGGCGAGGTCCACCAGCGCGGTCTGGCCGAGGATGTCGTGGCATACCACTCGGGCCGGGAACCAGGGGAAATCGAGGTCACGCTTGCGTTCGATCAGTTGGCTCAGGGAAGCATTGAGGGTGAGCGGATCGCAGCGACGCACCAGGTTCTCGGCGAGTACGCGGGAGGTATAAGGCAAGGTAGCGTAGGCGCCGGGGGTGATTGCTTCGACAGCCGCACGGGCGTCGAAATAATCCAGGCGGCTGCCCGGGAGCGGTTTGCGAAATTCAGTGTTCATCGTCAGGACTCGGTCACGGTGATTGCAAAAGAAGCCGACTGATCCGGAGGTGCAATGCGATCACATTGTGGCAGCGGGCTTGCTCGCGAATGCGGTGTGTCATTCAACACACCCGGCGACTGATACACCGCTTTCGCGAGCAAGCCCGCTCCCACCTTTGGATCGGGTTTCCAACCTCAGACCGTCGGTCTCCTCATTCAGCGACGTTCGATTGGCACGAACTTGCGCTGCTCGACGCCGATGTACTCGGCGCTTGGACGGATGATGCGGTTGTTGGCGCGCTGCTCGAACACATGCGCGGCCCAGCCGGTGAGTCGCGAGCAGACGAAGATCGGCGTGAACAGCTTGGTCGGAATGCCCATGAAGTGGTACGCCGAGGCATGGTAAAAGTCGGCGTTGGGGAACAGCTTCTTCTGGTCCCACATGGTCTTGTCGATGGCTTCGGAAACCGCAAACAACACCGTGTCGCCCACTTCGTCGGCGAGTTTTTTCGCCCAGCCCTTGATCACTTCATTGCGCGGGTCGTTGTCTTTGTAGATCGCGTGGCCGAAGCCCATGATCTTGTCCTTGCGCGCCAGCATGCCGAGGGTGCCTTCGACGGCTTCTTCGGCCGAACCGAAACGCTCGATCATCTCCATCGCCGCTTCGTTGGCGCCGCCGTGCAGCGGGCCGCGCAGGGAACCGATGGCCGCGGTGATGCAGGAATAGAGGTCGGACAAGGTCGAGGCGCAAACCCGGGCGGTGAAGGTCGAGGCGTTGAATTCGTGCTCGGCGTAGAGGATCAGCGACACGTTCATCACTTTGACATGCAGGTCGCTCGGCTTCTTGCCGTGCAGCAGGTGCAGGAAGTGCCCGCCGATGCCTGGCTCGTCGGTGACACAGTCGATGCGCTTGCCGTCGTGGCTGAAGCGGTACCAGTAGCACATGATCGCCGGGAAGGCGGCGAGCAGGCGGTCGGTAACGTCACGCTGCACGCTGAAGTCTTTTTCCGGCTCGATATTGCCGAGGAACGAGCAACCGGTGCGCATCACGTCCATCGGGTGGGCGTCGGCGGGGATGCGTTCGAGCACTTCTTTCAACGCTTGCGGCAAGTCGCGCAGCTTGCTCAGCCTGGCGCTGTAGGCAGCCAGTTCGGCCTTGGTCGGCAGTTCGCCGTACAGCAGCAGGTAAGCGACTTCTTCAAATTGCGCATCGGCGGCCAGTTCACGCACGTCATAGCCGCGATAGGTCAAGCCGGCACCGGCCTGGCCCACGGTCGACAGTGCGGTCTGCCCGGCCACCTGGCCACGCAGGCCGGCACCACTCAATACTTTTGCTTCAGCCATGGTTCTTCTCCAATTTTGTAGTTGTTCAGGGAGCCGTTACTTCTTCGCGGCAAACAGCGCGTCAAGCTTCTGTTCGAACGTGTGGTAATCGATACGATCGTAAAGCTCCATGCGGGTTTGCATGGTGTCGATCACGTTCTGCTGCGTACCGTCGCGACGGATCGCGATGTAGACATTCTCGGCGGCCTTGTTCATGGCGCGGAAGGCCGAGAGCGGGTACAGCACGATGGAAACATCGGCAGATTTCAACTGTTCGGTGGTGAACAGCGGGGTCGCGCCGAATTCGGTGATGTTGGCCAGGATCGGCGCTTTCACCCGCGAGGCGAACAGCTTGTACATCTCAAGTTCCGTGATCGCTTCCGGGAATACCATGTCGGCACCCGCCTCGATGCACGCGGCGGCACGCTCCAGGGCAGACTCCAGACCTTCCACGGCCAGGGCGTCGGTGCGGGCCATGATCACGAAGCTGTCGTCGGTGCGGGCGTCCACGGCAGCCTTGATGCGGTCGACCATTTCCTGCTGGGACACGATCTCTTTGTTGGGGCGATGGCCGCAGCGCTTGGCGCCGACCTGGTCTTCGATGTGGATGGCCGCCGCGCCGAACTTGATCATCGACTTGACGGTGCGCGCCACGTTGAACGCCGAGGAGCCAAAACCGGTGTCCACGTCCACCAGCAGCGGCAGGTCGCACACATCGGTGATGCGACGCACATCGGTCAGCACGTCATCCAGGCCGGTGATGCCCAGGTCCGGCACGCCCAGGGAGCCGGCGGCCACCCCGCCGCCTGACAGATAAATCGCCTTGAAGCCGGCGCGCTTGGCCAGCAAGGCGTGGTTGGCGTTGATTGCGCCGACCACCTGCAACGGCTGTTCACTGGCGACTGCGTCACGGAAACGCTGGCCTGGGGTGCTCTTGTTCGTGGAACTCATGACTCACCTCTTTTATTGGGAAGCGCCGTCCGGGAAATGACGGGCGATGTTGCGTTTGGAAGCACCGATATGGCGGCGCATCAACAGTTCGGCCAGTTCACCGTCGCGATCGGCAATCGCGTCGAGAATGCGGTGATGCTCGGCAAAAGCCTGGCGTGGACGATTGGGCGTGGCGGAGAACTGGATGCGATACATGCGCACCAATTGGTACAGCTCGCCGCAGAGCATCTGGGTCAGGGTGCGGTTACCGGCACCTTGGATGATCCGGTAATGGAAATCGAAGTCGCCTTCCTGCTGGTAATAGCCGACACCGGCCTGAAACGCGGCATCCCGTTCATGGGTGTGCAATACCTGGCGCAGTTCTTCGATTTCCGCGTCGGTCATGCGCTCGGCCGCCAGCCGGCAAGCCATGCCTTCCAATGACTCGCGGATTTCATACAGCTCGATCAGCTCGGCGTGGCTCAACGACACCACCCGTGCGCCGACGTGGGGCACCCGCACCAGCAGGCGCTGGCCCTCCAGGCGATGAATCGCCTCGCGCAGCGGGCCACGGCTGATGCCATAGGTGCGCGCCAGCTCCGGCTCGGAGATCTTTGTGCCGGGGGCAATCTCGCCCTTGACGATGGCGGCCTGAATCCGCCGAAAAACGTTTTCCGACATAGTTTGGGATTCGTCCGACAGCGCCGGCGGAGATTCCGAGTGATCCAGCATATTGTCGACACCTTTTAAAACCAATGCGGCAAAAACTAGCCAATACCCACCGCTTAGTCAAAGAATAAATCAACATTGTCGACAATCGTCTAATAACCTTCTTTAACGCGTAGAGAGCATGGCCGCCTGCCAGCGCTGGCGCCAAAAAAGCATCATGCTAGAATGCCCGCCGCATTTGCCTGACATCGCTAGATGAAATGGCGCACGAGGGAGCTTGCGCAGTAATGCCAGTCGCCTTTCATTTCGCACTGCATCGCCTCAGGAATTATGAGACTCAAGCCCTTCCCCCTACTGTTATGTCTATTGTCCATACCGAGCCTTGGCGTTGCCGCCGAGAAGACGGTGTATGGCCTGAACGAATACGCCCAGCTGGCGGGCCTCGACCTGGAAGTCGCGGCCAAACTCGACACGGGCGCCAAGACCGCCTCGCTGAGTGCCCGCGATATCAAACGCTTCAAGCGCAACGGCGAATCCTGGGTCAGCTTTTACCTGGCCATCGATACCGCCCATTCCCACCTCATCGAACGCCCTCTGGCCCGCGTCAGCAAAATCAAGCGCCGCGCCGACGATTACGACCCCGATGAAGACAAGATGTACACCGCTCGTCCGGTGATTGCCCTGGATATCTGCATGGGCAGCGCTTTACGCAGCATCGAAGTGAACTTGACTGACCGCAGCACCTTCCAATACCCGCTGCTGATCGGCTCCGAAGCGCTGAAGCGCTTTGATGCGCTGATCGACCCCAGCCTTAAATATGCAGCAGGCAAACCTGCCTGCGCCGCCGACGCTCATACCGCCGAGTAAACCGAATGCGCTCTTTGACCCTGCACCTGAAAATCCTGATCACCATTTTGGTGGTGCTGGGTATTTCGGTCACCGCCTACCAGATCTTCGTGCTGGGCATCCCTGTTACCGAGGACGCCACCGATGACCTGTGGAACATCGACGCCAAGGTCGAGTTCATCGCCAACCCCAAGGACCCGGTGAAGGTTTCGATGTTCGTGCCGCCATTGAGCCGCGACTTCGTCAGCCTCAATGAGAGCTTTATCTCGAACAACTACGGGGTAAGCGTCAACCGTGCCGACGGCAACCGCAAGGTCACCTGGTCGGCGCGGCGCGCCAAGGGCAACCAGACCTTGTATTACCGTCTGGTGCTGACCAAGCGCTACAGCGGTGAAAAGGTCAAGATCAAGGGCCCGACCTTCCGCGACAGCATCGCCGTGGAAGGCCCGGAGAAAATCGCCGCCGAAGCCTTGCTCGCGCCGATTCGCCAGCACTCGGCGGACGTCGAAACCTTCATCACCGAAGCCATCAAGCGCACCAACAACCTCAATGACGACAACGTAAAACTGCTGCTGGCGGGCGACCCGTCGACGTCGCACAAGGCCAAGATCGTTGAATTGTTGCTGTCCATCGCCCACGTTCCGGTAGAGAAAGTCCACACCATTCGCCTCGTCGCCGACCAGCCGCAATCGCCGGAGCTGTGGTTGCGCAGCTTCAACGGTAATGACTGGCTGTACTTCAACCCGGAAACCGGTGAACAAGGCCTGCCTGCCGACCGCCTGCTGTGGTGGACCGGCGATGAAAACCTGATCACGGTCGACGGCGGCAAGAAAGCCCTGGTGACGTTCAGCCTGAACAACAGCGAAATGAACGCCATTCGCCTGGCCAAGCTGACCGACGAAAACACTGACGCCAACTTCCTCGAATACTCGCTGTACGGCCTGCCGCTGCAAACCCAGCAGACGTTCATGATCATGGTGATGATCCCGATTGGCGTGTTGGTGATCCTGATCCTGCGCAACCTGATCGGCCTGCAGACCCTCGGCACCTTTACCCCGGTACTGATCGCCCTGGCCTTCCGCGAGACGCAACTGGGTTTCGGGATTGTGCTGTTCACCATTATTACGGCGCTGGGGCTGTCGCTCAGGTCTTACCTTGAACACCTGAAGCTGCAGATGCTGCCAAGGCTGTCGGTGGTGCTGACCTTCGTGGTGGTGCTGATTGCCGCCATCAGCCTGTTCAGCCACAAGCTGGGCCTGGAACGTGGCTTGTCGGTGGCGCTGTTCCCGATGGTGATCCTGACCATGACCATCGAACGCCTGTCGATCACCTGGGAAGAGCGCGGCGCCAACCATGCATTGAAAGTGGCGATCGGCACGCTGTTCGCGGCCTCCCTGGCGCACATCATCATGAGCGTGCCGGAGCTGATCTACTTTGTGTTCACCTTCCCGGCGATCCTGCTGATCCTGGTAGGTTTCATGCTGGCCATGGGGCGTTATCGCGGTTACCGCCTGACCGAACTGGTCCGCTTCAAGGCGTTCTTGAAGGCTGACTCGTAATGTTCGGCTTCTGGAAAACCTGGAAAGCCCTCGAAGCGCGCGGGATCATGGGCATCAACCGGCGTAACGCCGACTACGTGCTCAAGTACAACAAGCGCAGCCTCTACCCGATCGTGGATGACAAGATCATCACCAAGGAGCGGGCACTGGCGGCCGGCATCCATGTGCCGCAGATGTACGGGGTGATCTCCACCGAGAAGGAAATCGACAAGCTCGACGAGATCATCGGCGGGCGCAGCGACTTTGTGATCAAGCCCGCCCAGGGCGCCGGCGGCGACGGCATCCTGGTGATTGCGGACCGCTTCGAGGGGCGCTATCGCACGGTGTCCGGCAAGATCATCAGCCATGAAGAAATCGAGCACCAGATTTCCAGCATCCTCACCGGCCTCTACTCCCTGGGCGGCCACCGCGATCGCGCCTTGATCGAATACCGCGTGGTGCCCGACCAGATCTTCAAGAGCATCAGCTACGAAGGCGTGCCGGATATCCGCATCATTGTGCTGATGGGTTACCCGGTGATGGCGATGCTGCGCTTGCCGACCCGTCAGTCCGGCGGCAAGGCCAACCTGCACCAGGGCGCGATTGGCGTGGGCGTGGACCTCGCCACCGGCCTGACCCTGCGTGGCACCTGGCTGAACACCATCATCACCAAACACCCCGATACCACCAACGCGGTGGATGGCGTGCAACTGCCCAACTGGGACGGTTTCATGAAGCTGGCGGCCGGCTGCTATGAGCTGTGCGGCCTGGGCTATATCGGCGTGGACATGGTGCTGGACCAGGAAAAAGGCCCGCTGATCCTGGAGCTGAATGCGCGCCCGGGGTTGAATATCCAGATCGCCAATGACTGCGGCCTGACCCTGCGCACCCATGCGGTGGAGGCACGCCTGGAAGAGTTGAAAGCCGCCGGCGTAACCGAAACCCCGGAAGAGCGGGTGAAGTTCGTACAGGAAATGTTCGGGCATATCCCGCCCGTGGAAGGCTGAACAACCCTCCAAAGATGTGGGAGCGGGCTTGCTCGCCAAAGCGGTGTATCAGTCGCCGGGTGTTTTGAATGACACACCGCCTTCGCGAGCAAGCCCGCTCCCACATCTTTGGAGGGTTGTTCAGCCTTCCACGGGCGGGATATGCCCGAACATTTCC
>NZ_JASLAW010000222.1 GCF_030147005.1 Pseudomonas sp. | reverse complement strand
GTTCAACATGTGGGAGGGGGGCTTGCCCCCGATAGCCATAGGTATCTACACAATTTTGGTGAGACACCGCACCTGTGGCGAGGGAGCTAACTCGTATCTACCTGACGCTCCGAGGTCCAAATGTGGGAGGGGGCTTGCCCCCGATGGCGGCCTCCGGGCCGACCAGGATGCTGGATTGGACCGAGTACATATCCGTTTCTGCGGTCACGGCTGCTAATGGTTCCGCTTTTACAGCGGCTCACTTTTGAAAAGCGCAAAAGTAAGCAAAACGCTCTTGCCCCACCACTCGGCACCTCGCTCATGCTCGGTGTGCCCGAACGCAGGCTTGAATCCGTGGGCCGCCGCAATGGGCCATCCATGGCCCAGTGCGGCTAACCCGGCGTCCTGCCGGGTTACCCACGGATTCAAGCCTGCGTTCGGCCAGCGTGGTTTAACGGGGCGCCTGAGATCAAAAGCAGATCAAGAGCGGCTCGCTGCGCATCGTGGTTGGCGTTGGGCGTTACAGCGTTGTGAAGATGCCTGTGGCGATCGGGGCAAGCCCCCTCCCACATTTGCCCTGCGGTGGGCGCAAGCCATCGCAAACCCTGTGCTAATATCGCGCCCCTGTTCATTTTGTATGTGGGTTGCTCCATGAAGTTGTCCATGCCGCGATTCAATCAAGCCACTGTCTTGGTGGTCGGCGATGTCATGCTCGACCGTTACTGGCATGGTGGTACCTCACGGATTTCCCCTGAGGCGCCGGTACCGGTGGTCAAGGTCGAGCAAATCGAAGACCGTCCAGGCGGGGCCGCCAACGTTGCCCTCAATATTGCCGCGCTCGGCGCCCCGGCCTCCCTGGTGGGTGTGACCGGTGACGACGAGGCGGCCGACAGCCTGGCCAACAGCCTGCGCGGTGCCGGCGTGCGCGCATTGTTCCAGCGCATCGCTCATCAGCCGACCATCGTCAAGCTGCGGGTCATGAGCCGTCACCAGCAATTGCTGCGTATCGATTTCGAAGAACCCTTCGCCACGGACGCCCTGGCCCTCAGTGGCCAGGTCGACGAGTTGCTTGAAGGCGTCAAGGTGCTGGTGTTGTCCGACTACGGCAAAGGCGCCTTGAAGAATCACCAGATGCTGATCCAGGTCGCCAAGGCCCGGAACATTCCGGTGCTGGCCGATCCCAAGGGCAAGGACTTCTCGATTTATCGGGGCGCCAGCCTGATCACGCCAAACCTCAGCGAGTTCGAAGAAGTCGTCGGTGGTTGCGCCGATGAGCACGAACTGGTGAGCAGGGGTGCGAAGCTGATGGCCGATCTTGACCTGGGTGCCCTGCTGGTGACCCGTGGCGAGCATGGCATGACCCTGCTGCGTCCTGATCATCCGCCGATGCACCTCCCGGCGCGCGCGCGGGAAGTGTTCGATGTCACCGGCGCCGGTGATACGGTGATTTCCACCCTGGCCGCGTCCATCGCAGCCGGTGAGGAACTGCCCCATGCCGTGGCCCTGGCCAACCTGGCCGCGGGCATCGTGGTCGGAAAACTGGGCACCGCGGCCATCAGCGCCCCCGAGTTGCGTCGCGCCATCCAGCGCTCCGAAGGCTCGGAACGCGGCGTGCTGGGGCTCGAGCAATTGTTGCTGGCGATAGACGACGCCCGTGCCCATAACGAAAGCATTGTGTTCACTAATGGCTGCTTCGACATCCTGCACGCCGGCCACGTGACTTATCTTGAGCAAGCGAGCGCCCAGGGCGATCGCCTGATCGTCGCGGTCAACGACGATGCGTCCGTCAGCCGCCTGAAAGGCCCGGGCCGACCGATCAATAGCGTCGACCGGCGCATGGCAGTACTGGCCGGGTTGGGCGCGGTGGACTGGGTGATCAGCTTCTCTGAAGACACGCCGGAAAACCTGCTGGCCCAGGTCAAGCCGGACGTGCTGGTCAAGGGCGGTGACTATTCCGTCGACCAAGTGGTCGGTGCAGACATCGTCAGTGCCTACGGCGGCACGGTTAAAGTGCTGGGGTTGGTTGAAAACAGCTCCACCACTGCGATCGTCGAGAAAATCCGCAATAACGAATAAGGCCCGTGACCGCTGGGCTCGTGCCTAGCGGCTGGTTTTTTTCGGCACAATCTTGCGCAGCATCTGCTGCGCCTTGCCGGTCAAGCGCTTGAGCTTCGACTCTTTTTCCGGCGCTGCCAGGCCTTGCTGCCTGAGCCAGTCCTTCCAGCGAATCCGCTCATCACGCACCAGCCAGCCTTCCTGCCGGGCGAAACTTTCCGCCAGGTACAGGCCCCGCGTGCTCGCCGGGTAGAGTTGGTCCTTCTTCACGGTGTACAGCTCAGCGAGTGGCTCGCCGTCCTTGAGCGGCATCAAGTACAGGTCCGGACGCTGGCGATCCAGGCGCGCGACCAGTTGATCACCTTCCAGGCGCTCATCCACATGGAACAGGCTCAGAGACTTGGCTTCCTTCGGCACTTCCAGGCGCAAATCGTAAATAAGCTGCAGTGACGCCGTCGGCAAGTGCACATACGCCCGTGGGCGCTCGATCAGCTGGGTGGTAGCGCAGCGCACCGGGCGAGCAGCCCCGGACAGCGGGCTCAGGCGAAACGGCAAGGCTTCACGGTAATGCAGCGCGGCGGAGTAGGGCGCCGGCAACCAGGTGTCGTTGAAGCGCCCGCCGAGCCAACCTTCAGGGGTTTCCAGCAAGCATTCTTCGGCAATTTCCTGGATGGCGGTATGCAGCGGCAGGTTCAGTTCATGGGCCGGGACGTAGCCGGAGATCAGCTTGAGCACCACATCGCCACGGTCCTGGCGGCGCTGGCGCACCAGCACCCAGTAATCCTTGTTTTGCCAGTGCAGCGTCAGGCGCACCGAGACGCCGAGGTTCGCCAGCTCCAGGGCGAAGCGTTCGGCGTCCGGCACCTCGACCGGCTTGCGCCGTTGCAGGGTCTGGGCGAAGTTGAGCGGCATGCCGACGCTCTGGTAGCTCAGGCCTTCGGGGGTGGCTTCTACGTGCAGCGGCAGTGTCTTGAAGTTGCTGGGGTTCTTTCTTATGAGCGTACGCGGCATGTCGGCTCCTTTTTGCGACGGGGTCGGCCGCGTGGGCGGCATCAGAGTTGACGAATGACCCGGGCAGCGGTCGCCACGTTATGGGCCAGGTGCAGCGGATTGATGGTCCCGACAATAGCACTGGCGACGCCGGTTTGCGCAAACAACAACATGAAACTGGCCTGAATTGGATCCATTCCAGGCTCCAGGCAAACGTGGCCGCTGGCCAAGGCTTTTTTCACCAGGATGCCCTTGCCATGGGCCGCCGCGTAATCAATGACGGCCTTTTCGGCCTGTTCGTTCAGATTGTAAGTGACCATTGCGCAATCACCTTGCTCCAGCGCCTTGACGCCGCCTTCGACGGTTTTGCCGGAGAAGCCGAAACCGCGGATCTTGCCCTCTTTTTTCAGCGCCGCCAGGGTCTCGTAAACCTCGCAGTCGTTGAGGATGTGCAGGTCGTTGCCATCGGAGTGCACCAGCACCAGGTCGATAAAATCCGTTTCAAGTCGTTTCAGGCTGCGCTCGACTGACATCCGCGTATGGGCGGCGCTGAAATCGTGGCGGGATACGCCGTTTTCGAATTCTTCACCGACCTTGCTGACGATCACCCAGTCCTTGCGCTGGTCACGCAGCAGTGGCCCCAGCCGCTCTTCGCTGCGACCGTAGGCGGGTGCGGTGTCGATCAGGTTGATGCCCAACTGGCGCGCCTGGCGCAGCAACATCCGCGCCTCGTCGTCATTCGGGATCTGGAAGCCGCTCGGGTATTTTACCCCTTGGTCGCGGCCCAGCTTGACGGTGCCCAGGCCCAAGGGCGATACCAGCAAGCCTGTGCTTCCAAGGGGGCGATGCAGGTCGTGCAGGGTTGGCAGGCTCATGGTAACAATTGCTCCCAGACAGGTTGACCGATAGCAGGCTTTGGCAAGTTGGGCAGGGGGGCGTTGACGCTTGGGCGGATGCCGTCGCGTTCCAGGCTGTTGATGACCCGGTCGGCGAAGTCCGGTGCCAGGGCCAGCTTGGTCGGCCAGCCCACCAACAGGCGACCCTGTTCGGCAAGGAATGCATTGTCGGGACGGGTCAGGCCCGATTGCAGCGGCTCGGCGCGGTCGACGCGCAGGGTGGCCCACTGGGTCTGGCTCATGTCGATCCACGGCAACAGCTGGGCGAGTTCTTTCTGCGTGGTCGCGATCTGCTCTTGCGGCGTGCGTGCCACGCCATCGGCCTCGGCAATATCGCCACCGATGTACCACACCCAGTTACCGTCGGCGGCCGGATGGGTGGTCACGGTCAAGCGTGGCTTGGTGCCGCCGCCCAGGCAGTGGGCGTACAACGGCTTCAGGCCGGGGCCTTTGGCGATGATCATGTGCAGTGGGCGGGTTTGCATCGCTGGCTGGCTCAAGCCCAGCGCCGCCAGCAACTGCGCCGTGCCTGCGCCGGCACTCAATACGATGCGCTGGGCGCGGATTTCGCGGCCATCGACCTTCAAGCCCACCAGCGTGTCGCCTTCGTGCAGCGGTTCGATGTGCCGGCCTGCGAGCAAACCGTCACCGGCCAGGTGCGCCAGGCGTTCAATCAGGCTTGGCAGGTCCACTACCAATTCCGCCAGGCGATAGACCTTGCCCTTGAAGCGGCGGTCTTGCAGCGCCAGCGGAAGCTCGTCGCCCTTGACCTGATCGACACGACCACGCACGGCCTTGCTGGCGAAAAAGCTGGTGAGATTACCGGCGAGGGTGCCGGGGGACCACAGGTAGTGCGCTTCAGAGAGCAGGCGCACGCCGGACAGGTCCAATTCGCCATTGCCGGCCAGGGCTTCACGCCAGCGGCGCGGCATGTCGGCAATCGCTTCGGAGGCGCCGGTGAGGGCGCCGTGCAGGGCGTATTTCGCACCGCCGTGGATGATCCCCTGAGACTTCAAGCTCTGTCCGCCACCCAGGGTCGCGCTTTCTACCAGCACCGTGGAAAACCCCTGGCGGCGCAGGCGCGCGTTGAGCCAGAGGCCGGCAACCCCGGCGCCGACAATCAGAACGTCGGTGGAAATAACGGATGGCATCGGCGACCTCAATGTTCAAGACAAGAGGCGCAGTATACAGGCTGTTGAGTGGCGGTCAGTGGCCGGCGGTTTTCGAGAACAGCTGAATGACCACCACGCCCAGCACAATCAGCCCCATCCCCAGCATGGCCGGGACGTCCAGCTTCTGCCCATAGATGAACAACGCCGCAATGCTGACCATCACGATGCCCATCCCGGCCCATACGGCGTAAGCCACGCCAACCGGCACGGTGCGCACGACCAGGGTGAGCATCCAGAACGCCACGCCATAACCGACGATCACCAGCAACAGTGGGATAGGCGTGCTCAGACCCTTGATGGCTTTCATGGAAACGGTCGCAATCACTTCCGAACAGATGGCAATGGCCAGGTAATAGTAGGCGACGTTCATGGTGCATTCCTCGAGGTGAAGCTCGTTTGATAAGCTCGGCATTCTAGAGGTTCAACAGATGCGGTAAAGTCATTACCTATCCAAATTAAAGATAGGTAAGGCCATGAGCGTGCAATGGGATCTGGCGCAGATGCGTTTGTTCGTCAGCGTCGCCGAGCAGCGCTCGTTTTCCGCCGTGGCCCGTGGGCAACGCAAGGCGCAATCGGCGGTCAGCAACGCTATAGCAATGTTGGAGGCGGACCTGGGCGTCTGCCTGTTCGAGCGAAGCAGCGGCCGCCAGCCGCGCCTGACCGAAGCCGGCAGTGTGTTGCTGGAGGAAGCGCGTGAAGTGCTGCGCCAGTGCGAGCGCCTCACGGGCCGGGCAGTGTCGTTGACCCGTGGCGAGGAGGCGTGTCTGCGCCTGGCCCAGGACGAGGCGATGTTGTTCCAGCCGGTGCTCGACAGCCTCGAGGCGCTGGCGGTGCGCTACCCGTTGCTTGAAGTGCAATTGTCCAGCGCCGCTCAAGGCGATGTGGCGCGCAAGCTGGTGGAGCGCAAGGCCGACCTGGGCCTGTTGTTCTACCACGACCAGATCCCCGAAGCCCTTGAGCGGCGAGTGGTGGGCAGTGTGGAGATGGTCACGGTGTGCGGTGTTAATCACCCATTGGCCAAGGAAAAGTACGTGGATTGCCAACGACTGGCGCAGTTTCGCCAGTTGCTGATGTCGACCCAGACCAGCGTCTACCCCGGCAGTGAAGCCGCCAGCCCGCTGGTGTGGCGGGCCGACAGCTTCTATGTGCTGGCCGAATGGCTGATGAGCGGCCTCGGTTGGGCTTGGTTGCCACGGCACATCGTGCAATACCCCACCTATCAACAGCAGATGGTTGAACTGGACAGCGAATGGACCCCGCCGGCGCTGGTGGTGGAACTGGTGTGGCGCCGCGATGAGCACCTTGGGCCAGCCGCGCGTTTTTTGGCTAAACGTTTTGCCGAGTGCTTACAGGCGATCGACTGAAAAAGCCGATAAACTCCGCCGCCATGAATAGAACTCTCTACAGCTGTCTGTTTTACCTGGCGCTGCCGTTGGTGGCTTTACGTATATGGCTGCGCGCGCGCAAGGCGCCGGCCTATGCCAAGCGCGTGGGCGAGCGGTTTTCCTATGGTTTGCCCGTGATGCGGCCCGGCGGGATCTGGGTGCATGCGGTGTCGGTGGGCGAAAGCATCGCCGCCGCGCCGATGATCCGTGCCTTGCTGGCACGATATCCGCAGTTGCCGATGACCGTCACCTGCATGACGCCCACCGGTTCCGAGCGCATCCAGGCGCTGTTTGCCGATGAGCCGCGCATTCAACATTGTTATCTGCCGTACGACTTGCCCTGCGCCGCCAAGCGTTTCCTCGACCGGGTACAGCCTAAGCTGGCGGTGATCATGGAAACCGAATTGTGGCCTAACCATATTCACGCCTGCGCCCAGCGCGGTATTCCGGTGGCCCTGGCCAACGCACGATTGTCGGCGCGCTCGGCCAAGGGCTATGCGCGTTTCGCCAAACTGACCGCACCGATGCTGGCGGAAATGAGCTTGTTCGCCGTGCAGACCGAAACCGAGGCCGAGCGTTTTCGCAGCCTGGGCGCGCGACCTGAAACCGTTGAAGTCACCGGCTCGATCAAGTTCGACCTGACCATCGACCCCCAATTGCCCATGCGTGCCGCCGCGTTGCGGGCGCAATGGGGCGCCAGCGAACGCCCGGTGTGGATCGCCGCCAGCACCCACGAAGGCGAAGATGAAGTGGTGCTGGCGGCCCATCGCCAATTGCTCGAAAGCTATCCCAATGCGCTGCTGATCCTGGTGCCGCGCCATCAGGAGCGCTTCGGCCCGATGTTCGAGCTGTGCGAACTGCAAGGCTTTGCCACGGTGCGCCGCTCCAGCGGCGAGCCCGTCACTGCGCAAACCGCGGTGCTGCTTGGCGACACCATGGGCGAGTTGCTGTTTCTCTACGCCTTGGCCGACAGTGCTTTTGTCGGCGGCAGCCTGGTACCGACCGGCGGGCATAACCCGCTGGAGCCGGCAGCGCTGGGCAAGCCGGTGATCATGGGGCCGCACCTGTTCAACTTCCTGGAAATCAGCGCGATGCTGGGCGCGGCCGGAGCGTTGCGAGAGGTGGATGACGCGCAAGGGCTGGCCGAGGCCGTGCGCCAGCTGTTCGAACTGCCGCAGGATGCGCGCAGGATGGCGCAGGCGGGGTTGAAGGTGATGCAGGCCAATCAAGGCGCGCTCAAGCGTTTGCTCGATGGCTTGGGCAAACTCCTCAATCACTGACAACACAAATCAAATGTGGGAGCTCAATTATTCGAGCGGGCCCTGAGTTGCTCGGCGGCGGCTTTGGCCAGGTCCGGTGGCAGGAAGTCCTTGTCCGGGTTGTAGTCGGCTTTGAGGTAACGCGTCAGGTCCTGCAGATCACCTGGGTTCAACGTTCCGGCGGCCTGCTTCAAGCGCAGGTTGTCGAGGATGTAGTCGTAGCGGCTGTTGTTGTAATTGCGCACCGACGAGTAGAGCTGACGCTGTGCGTCCAGCACGTCGACGATATTGCGCGTGCCCACCTGGTAGCCAATTTCCGTGGCTTCCACCGCGCTCTGGTTGGAGATGATCGACTGGCGGCGCGCTTGAACCTGTTCCACATCGGTGTTCACTGCGCGGTGCAGGTTGCGGGTATTTTCCACGACCTGGCGGCGCAGGCCTTCGCGTTGCTGCTCGGTCTGGTCGAGACGTGAATAGGATTCACGCACTTGCGAGCTGGTGAGGCCGCCACTGTAGAGCGGGATGTTCAGTTGCAGGCCGATGGTCCTGCGCGACGCATCTCCATGGTAGTCGGGACCGAAAGGGTTGGGGTTGCTGGAGCCCAGGGCGTCGTTGTCACCCTTTTGATATTGCGCTACGGCATCGAGGGTTGGAGCATGTCCGGCCTTGCGTTGCTTGAGCGTTTCTTCGGCGGCGGTGACCGCATAGTTGCTGGCCAGAAGATTGAGATTCTGGCGGCCGGCGGTTTCGACCCAGGCTTTGGCGTCGTTCGGCGTCGGCGGCAGTACCGGCAACGTATGGACTATCCCCTGGATCGAGTTGTACTGCCGATTGGTGAGGGTGATCAATGCTTCGAAGGCATCGTCCACCTGGCGCTGGGCCACAATGCGGTTGGCGCGGGCGGTGTCGTAGCTGGCCTGGGATTGCAGTACGTCTGTCTTGTCCGACAGACCCACATCGAAGCGCTCGTTGGACTGGTCCAACTGGCGCTTGAAAGCAGCCTCTTCGGACTTGGTGGTCGCCAGGTTGTCCTGGGCCCGCAGTACGCTGAAGTAGCGTTCGGCGCTCTGCAGGATCAGGTCCTGCTCAGTGGCCGAGAGTTGCAGCGACGCCTGTTCATTGACGGCTTCAGCGGCCTGCAGCTGGAACCAGCGGTCGGCACGAAATAATGGTTGGCTCAATGTCGCGCGCCAGGAATGTGCATCACGGTCGATCGTGGCCGCAGGCTCATCGAACTTATTGCGCACATTGTTGGAGTCGGCGCTTGCCGACAGATTCGGCAGCAGCCCGGCACGGGCCTGTGGGACGATTTCTTTTTGCGCGCCATATTGAGCACGGGCGGCGGCGAGGTCGGCGTTGTTGTCCACCGCTTCTTGGTAAACGCTGACCAAATCGGTTTTGGTCGACAGGGGCGCTTCAGCTGCCCAGGCCATTCCATTGGTCGCACAAGACACGGCCAGAGCCAGTGAAAGTTTGCGCAGCATGAGGCGATCCCTAGTTTAAATATTATAGTGGTAATTTTATGCTCAAGGCTAAGGCGGCCCATTCCTGGCGTCAAGCATCAAGGCAGTTCCCGAGTGTAGTTGGGCGATCACGTCACAGCAATCCCGCAATCATGTCATTTAAGGCCCTGGCTCTTATCGGTATTGGCAATTTGCCCGCGCCATGGTCTAGACTGACCGAGTTCTTGTCGGGGTGCCTTGTTGGAAGGCTGAGATCGGTAAATACCGGATCCCGTTGAACCTGATCAGGTTAGCGCCTGCGTAGGGAACAAGATTTCTCGTCACCCGGCGAGTCCTCTTGTGCTTCGTCCGGGAAGTTGTTCGACAATCGAACATCCCTCGTGCGCCAAGCACAGCACTGGTCACAGTGCGTCCGTCCGTCACAGGTTCGCTCCGACAAAAAATCCACCGCCTGGATAAGTTGGAGAGCCCGTGATGAGCATCGAACCAAAAAGCCAAAAATCAAAAACCACCGTGCATTTGAGTGAATCGGCCAAGGTCGACTCCGGCTCCGTGCAGCCGTTTACCCGCTCACAGAAAATCTACGTACAAGGCACTCGCCCGGACATTCGGGTCCCGATGCGCGAGGTCAGCCTGGACGTGACCCCCACCGATTTCGGCGGCGAAATCAATGCGCCGGTGGTGGTTTACGACACTTCCGGCCCGTACACCGACCCCAACGTGATCATCGACGTGCGCAAAGGCCTGGGCGATGTGCGCTCGCCCTGGATCGAGTCCCGCGGCGACACCGAGCGCCTGTCGGGCTTGAGTTCGCACTTCGGCCAGCAGCGCCTGAGCGATGCCGAGCTGACCGCCCTGCGTTTCGCCCATGTGAAAAACCCGCGCCGGGCCAAGGCCGGGGCCAACGTCACGCAGATGCACTACGCGCGCAAAGGCATCATCACCGCCGAGATGGAATACGTCGCCATCCGCGAGAACATGAAGCTTGAAGAAGCCCGCGCCAGCGGCCTGCTCGACCAGCAACATGCCGGCCACAGCTTTGGCGCCAGCGTGCCGAAAATCATCACCCCTGAATTTGTGCGCGAAGAAATCGCCCGTGGCCGCGCGATCATCCCGGCCAACATCAACCACACCGAACTGGAACCGATGATCATCGGCCGTAACTTCCTGGTGAAGATCAACGGCAACATCGGCAACAGCGCACTGGGCTCGTCCATCGAAGAAGAAGTGGCGAAACTGACCTGGGGTATTCGCTGGGGGTCGGACACGGTGATGGACCTGTCCACCGGCAAACACATCCACGAAACCCGCGAGTGGATCATCCGCAACTCGCCGGTGCCGATCGGTACGGTGCCTATCTACCAGGCCCTGGAAAAAGTCGGCGGTGCCGCTGAAGACCTGACCTGGGAGCTGTTCCGTGACACCTTGATCGAACAGGCCGAGCAGGGCGTCGACTACTTCACCATCCACGCCGGCGTGTTGCTGCGCTACGTACCGCTGACCGCCAAGCGCGTCACCGGCATTGTTTCCCGTGGCGGTTCGATCATGGCCAAGTGGTGCCTGGCTCACCATAAAGAGAACTTCACCTACACGCATTTCGACGAAATCTGCGAAATCATGAAGGCCTATGACGTCAGCTTCTCCCTCGGCGATGGCCTGCGCCCGGGGTCGATCGCCGACGCCAACGACGCCGCGCAATTCGGTGAGCTGGAAACCCTCGGCGAGCTGACCAAGATCGCCTGGAAGCACGACGTACAAACCATGATCGAAGGCCCTGGCCACGTGCCAATGCAGTTGATCAAGGAAAACATGGACAAGCAGCTCGAATGTTGCGACGAGGCGCCGTTCTACACCCTCGGCCCGCTGACCACCGATATCGCACCGGGCTATGACCACATCACCTCCGGCATCGGCGCAGCGATGATCGGCTGGTTCGGCTGCGCCATGCTCTGCTACGTCACGCCCAAGGAGCACCTGGGCTTGCCGAACAAGGATGACGTGAAGACCGGCATCATCACCTACAAAATCGCCGCTCACGCCGCCGACCTCGCCAAGGGACATCCGGGGGCGCAGATCCGCGACAACGCCTTGAGCAAGGCGCGTTTCGAATTCCGCTGGGAAGACCAGTTCAACCTCGGCCTGGACCCGGACACCGCGCGGTCCTATCACGACGAAACCCTGCCGAAGGACTCGGCCAAGGTCGCGCATTTCTGCTCGATGTGCGGGCCGAAATTCTGCTCGATGAAAATTACCCAGGAAGTGCGTGAATACGCGGCCAACCAGCGCATTGACGCGGTGGATGTGGACGTGGCCAAAGGTTTGGCCGAGCAGGCGGAGCGGTTCAAGCAGGAAGGTAGTCAGCTTTACAAGAAGGTCTGAACCAGAGGCGGCGGTGCCTGCACTGCCGTCATCGCGGGCAAGCCCTAATGCCAGTCAGTTAAGACAGAACCGGTCCCTGTGGCGAGGGAGCTTGCTCCCGCTGGACTGCGTAGCAGTCCCATTTTTGGGGCCGCTTCGCGCCCCAACGGGAGCAAGCTCCCTCGCCACAGGT
>NZ_JASLAW010000257.1 GCF_030147005.1 Pseudomonas sp. | reverse complement strand
TTTGCTCCCGCTGGACTGCGTAGCAGTCCCATTTTTTGGTGCCGCTTCGCGCCCCAACGGGAGCAAGCTCCCTCGCCACAGGTCGCAGGTTTTTCTGCTTAGCGCTTAACTGACCGGCATTATGGCTTGCCTGCGATGGCCATTGGTATCTACACAACTGACTGTCCTGACTACGCTGCTTGCTCTGTTTTTGATCTTGATCCGAGGCGCCCCGTTAAATCACGCTGGCCGCAATTCGATATTGATTTGGGGGGTTAAACCGGCAGGGACGCCGGTTTAGCCGCCCCGCGGCATAGATGGCGCGGGGCGGCGGCGGCCCAAAGCAATGTCGGTTACGGGCTCACCGAGCCTCAGCGAGGTACCGAATGGTGGGGCAAGCGCGTTAATGAGATGGTCAGCCCGGCGAGAACCTCAGGTCTGAATTACTGAGGTTCTCACTTTTCCTGAGGAGGCATTCTCATGAACAGCGTAACGCTCCCAGGCATCGACATTGGCAAGAACAGCTTCCACTTGCACGGCCAAGATGCACAAGGCCATCAGGTATTGCGCAAGAAGCTTAATCGCCGACAGTTGCTGCCATTACTTGCACAAATGCCACCCTGCAAAGTCGCCATGGAATCCTGTAGCGGGTCAAAGTTTCTTGCCAAAAAGCGGAACCCATAGCGGCCGTTACCCAAGCAACGGATATGTACTCGGACCAACCCAGCATCCTTGTCGGCTGTCAGCAGGCAACCCACATTTGGATCGCGGGGCGTCAGCCCGATAGCGATAGGCTGCACCGCCGCCACGGGAGCAAGCTCCCTCGCCACAGATCAATTCCGCACCCTGAGTTGTGCAGATACTATGCTGCGATGGCGATGAACCAGTCATCTGAAACAGGACTGAAAGCCCGTCTTGGCAGGCAAGCCCACACACAGTTGTTTTTGCGCAAGGCAGATGCGTGCTCAGCGTGGCTTTTAAGGAAGAAAAATTGTGCTCGGGCAGATGTGTCTAAATGTATCATCGCGCTGCATAAGTGATATCACCACAAGCAGCCTACTCACCCTCAAGCCTTGTCTTTACCCTCTCATGCCATCTTCCTTCGCTTTTACGAGAGAAACACCATGAACGCTACTTCCCAGGCTACAGGCACCATGACCCGAGGCATGGTCATGCTGTTTGCGTTTTGCTGCGGCGCCATCGTCGCGAACATCTACTACGCACAGCCGATCATCGAACTGATCGCCCCGGACATCGGCCTCACCCCGGCCATGGCCAGCCTGATCGTGTCGCTGACGCAGATCGGTTATGCCCTGGGCCTGTTCTTCCTGGTGCCGCTGGGCGACCTGCTGGAAAACCGCAGGCTGATGATCTTCACCACCGTGGTGGCCATCGCCAGCCTGTTGGGCGCCGCGTTCACCGAGCAGCCCAACCTGTTCCTGCTGGTGTCGCTGCTGATCGGCTTCAGTTCGGTGTCAGTGCAGATCCTGATCCCATTGGCCGCAAATTTGGCACCGGCCGAGTCCCGTGGCCGGGTGGTCGGCAGCATCATGGGCGGGTTGCTGCTGGGCATTCTGCTCGCGCGGCCGGTGTCCAGCGTGGTGGCGGACCATTTCGGCTGGCGCGCGATGTTCATGGCGGCGGCAGCGTTGATGGCGTTTATCAGTGTGGTGTTGATGCTGACCATTCCCAAGCGCCAGCCCGACCACAGCGCGAGCTACGGCCAATTGCTGGGCTCGCTGGGCACCCTGTTGCGTCGCCAGCCGGTTCTGCGTCAGCGCGCGTTCTACCAAGGCTGCATGTTCGCCACCTTCAGCCTGTTCTGGACCGCCGCCCCTCTGGAACTGGCGCGCAATCACGGCCTGACCCAGAGCGAAATCGCGCTGTTTGCCCTGGTTGGCGCCCTGGGTGCCGTCGCGGCGCCCATCGCCGGGCGCCTGGCCGATGCCGGCCACACCCACCGCGCGTCGCTGCTGGCTATGCTGTTCGCCGCGTTGAGCTTCCTGCCGGCCTTGGTGCACCCGCTGTACAGCGTAATCGGCCTGGCGGTGACCGGCGTGGTGCTGGACTTCTGCGTGCAGATGAACATGGTGCTCGGCCAGCGTGCCGTCTACGCCCTCGACGCCCACAGCCGCAGCCGCCTGAACGCGCTGTACATGACCAGCATCTTTATCGGCGGCGCCTTTGGCTCGGCGATTGCCAGCAGCGTGTATGAACACGGCGGTTGGCTGGGCGTGATGCTGGTGGGCGGTGCGTTCCCGCTGGTGGTGTTGTTACGGTTCCTCAGTGCCTCGCGGCAGGTAGCGCTCGCAACCGCTTAAGAACGCACCAACTTCTCCAAAGCCGCGTCCGCCAGATCGGCGATTGCCGGCAGCGTGTATGAACACGGCGGTTGGCTGGGCGTGACGCTGGTGGGCAGTGCATTCCCGCTGGTGGCGTTATTACGGTTCCTCAGTGCCTCGCGTCTGGTAGCGCTCGCAACCGCTTAAGAACGCACCAACTTCTCCAAAGCCGCGTCCGCCAGATCGGCGATTGCCAGCAGCGTGTACGAACACGGCGGTTGG
>NZ_JASLAW010000244.1 GCF_030147005.1 Pseudomonas sp. | reverse complement strand
CACCCTGCATTCGCAAGCAAGCCCGCTACCACATTATGTGCAGGTTTGTTCACCTTAAAATGCGGTGTATCAGTCACATAGGTATCGACTGACAGCCTGCATTCGCGAGCAAGCCCGCTCCCACATTAAGTGCGGGTTTGTTCACCTTAAAAATGCGGTGTATCAGTCACATAGGTATCGGCTGACACCCTGCAATCGCAAGCAAGCCGGCTCCCACATTAAGTGCAGGTTTGTTCACCTTAAAAATTCGGTGTATCAGTCACATAGGTATCGGCTGACATCCTGCATTCGCGAGCAAGCCCGCTCCCACATTAAGTGCAGGTTTGTTCACCTTAAAAATGCGGTGTATCAGTCACATAGGTATCGACTGACATCCTGCATTCGCGAGCAAGCCCGCTCCCACATTAAGTGCAGGTTTGTTCACCTTAAAAATTCGGTGTATCAGTCACATAGGTATCGGCTGACACCCTGCATTCGCAAGCAAGCCCGCTCCCGCATTAAGTGCAGATTTGTTCACTTAAATAGGCGGTGTTGCAGTTTATGCGCCCGGCAACGCCAGCTGCGGAGTGACAAGGCCAAACGCCGCCAGTTGAAAGCCTTGCTCATCCACCTGCAATGCCCACCCTTGCTTGTCCCAATCTCCCAGCACAATACGCTTGGCCGCCTGGTCACCAATCTGCAGCTTATGGATCGCCGGGCGATGCGTGTGGCCGTGGACCAGTGTGCGCACGCCAAAGTGCTGCATCACCCGTGGCACTTCCTCGGGGGTGACATCGACAATGTCGTTGGCTTTCATGCGCACTTGGGCTGAGCTTTCACTGCGCAGCTTGCGCGCCAGTTTATGGCGCGTACCCAGGGGCAGGTGGCGCAGGATAAACAGCACAACCGGGTTACGCAGGATGCGCCGCAGCTTCATATAGCCGAGGTCGCGGGTGCAAAGGCTGTCGCCATGCATCAGCAGCACGGGTTCGCCTGCCAATTGCACGACACTCGGGTCCTTGAGCAACGTTGCGCCTGCCGCTTTGCAGAACGCCTTGCCGATCAGGAAATCGCGGTTGCCGTGCATGATGAAAATCGGGGTGCCGCTGTCGCTCAGTTCGCGCAGCGCTTCACAGATCGAACGCTGGAACGCCGTCATCCCATCGTCGCCAATCCAGGCTTCAAAAAAGTCCCCCAGAATGTACAACGCCTGGGCACCACGGGCGCGGCCGTGGAGCAGATCCAGAAACGCCCGGGTAATGTCCGGGCGCTCCTCTTCCAGATGCAAGTCTGAAATCAGCAATATCACGCTTCGATGATCTCGGCTTTCTCGACGATGACGTCTTCGGCTGGAACATCCTGGTGACCGGCTTTGGACGTGGTGGACACACCTTTGATCTTGTCGACAACGTCGGTGCCTTCGGTGACTTTACCGAACACCGCGTAACCCCAACCCTGCACGTTCTTGCCGCTGTGGTTCAGGAAGGCGTTGTCGGCAACGTTGATGAAGAACTGCGCGGAGGCCGAATGCGGCTCCATGGTACGGGCCATGGCGACGGTGTACTTGTCGTTGGAAAGGCCGTTGTCCGCTTCGTTCTGGATGCTTGGACGCTTGTCTTTCTTTTCTTTCATGCCTGGCTCGAAACCGCCGCCCTGGATCATGAAGTTACCGATGACACGGTGAAAAACGGTGTTTTCGTAGTGGCCGGCTTTGACGTACTCGATGAAGTTGGCGACGGTGATCGGCGCTTTCTCGGCGTTCAGCTCGATGACGATGTCACCGTGGTTGGTGGTCAGTTTGACTTGAGTCATGTTCACTACTCTTTTCAGGGAATTCGTGGGTTTGAGCGCCGTGGGGCGCCTTACCTGTCTGGCTAAACGTCGGCCAAGGCGCGCAGTTTAGCGTGCCCTGCAGGAATTTCGAGGTGGTTTTTTACCGCCCCGGCCATTTAAAGAGGAATTAAACCGCAGTTTTTGACCCTGCTCTGTCAGTGTCTTGACTGCTTCGGCTATTATGAGCCCTTTGTTTTATCTGGCCCCACCTGGCCACGAACCTGTCTGTTCAAGGATCCTATGAGCAAGCCCACTGTCGACCCTACCTCGAATTCCAAGGCCGGACCTGCCGTCCCGGTCAATTTCCTGCGCCCGATCATCCAGGCGGACCTGGATTCGGGCAAGCACACGCAGATCGTCACCCGTTTCCCGCCAGAGCCCAACGGCTACCTGCACATCGGTCACGCCAAGTCGATCTGTGTGAACTTCGGTCTGGCCCAGGAGTTCGGTGGCGTCACGCACCTGCGTTTCGACGACACCAACCCGGCCAAGGAAGACCAGGAATACATCGACGCCATCGAAAGCGATGTGAAGTGGCTGGGCTTCCAATGGTCCGGTGAAGTGCGCTATGCCTCGCAATACTTCGACCAGTTGCACGACTGGGCCGTCGAGCTGATCAAGGCCGGCAAGGCCTACGTCGACGACTTGAGCCCCGAGCAGGCCAAGGAATACCGTGGCTCCCTGACCGAGCCGGGCAAGAACAGCCCGTTCCGCGACCGTTCGGTGGAAGAGAACCTGGACTGGTTCGCCCGCATGCGCGCCGGCGAATTCCCGGACGGCGCCCGCGTGCTGCGCGCCAAGATCGACATGGCCTCGCCGAACATGAACCTGCGCGACCCGATCATGTACCGCATCCGCCATGCCCACCACCACCAGACCGGTGACAAGTGGTGCATCTATCCCAACTACGACTTCACCCACGGTCAGTCGGACGCCATCGAAGGCATCACTCACTCCATCTGCACCCTGGAGTTCGAGAGCCATCGCCCGCTGTACGAGTGGTTCCTGAGCAACCTGCCGGTGCCGGCACAGCCGCGCCAGTACGAGTTCAGCCGCCTGAACCTGAACTACACCATCACCAGCAAGCGCAAGCTCAAGCAACTGGTGGATGAAAAGCACGTGCATGGCTGGGATGACCCGCGCATGTCGACGCTGTCGGGCTTCCGTCGTCGCGGCTACACCCCGGCGTCGATCCGTAATTTCTGCGACATGGTCGGCACCAACCGCTCCGACGGCGTGGTCGACTTCGGCATGCTCGAGTTCAGCATCCGTCAGGACCTGGACGCAAACGCCCCGCGCGCCATGTGCGTGCTGCGTCCGCTGAAAGTCGTGATCACCAACTACCCGGAAGGTCAGGTCGAAAACCTCGAACTGCCGCGTCACCCGCAGAAAGAAGAACTTGGCGTGCGCAAGTTGCCGTTCGCCCGTGAAATCTACATCGACCGCGATGACTTCATGGAAGAGCCGCCAAAAGGCTACAAGCGCCTGGAGCCGAACGGCGAAGTGCGCCTGCGCGGCAGCTACGTGATCCGTGCCGATGAAGCGATCAAGGACGCCGATGGCAACATCGTCGAACTGCGCTGCTCGTACGACCCGGAGACCCTGGGCAAGAACCCTGAAGGCCGCAAGGTCAAAGGCGTGGTCCACTGGGTGCCGGCCGCGGCCAGCATCGAATGCGAAGTGCGTTTGTACGACCGCCTGTTCCGTTCGCCGAACCCTGAGAAGGCCGAAGACAGCGCCAGTTTCCTCGACAACATCAACCCTGACTCCCTGCAAGTACTCACTGGTTGTCGTGCCGAGCCATCGCTGGGCGACGCACAGCCGGAAGACCGTTTCCAGTTCGAGCGCGAAGGTTACTTCTGCGCGGATATCAAGGACTCGAAACCAGGTCAGCCGGTATTCAACCGTACCGTGACCTTGCGAGATTCGTGGGGCCAGTGATTCTGTTTAAGGAACTGTCGTGCTAACGATCTACAACACACTCAGCAAGACCAAAGAAGTCTTCAAGCCGCTGGATGGCAACAAAGTGCGCATGTACGTGTGCGGCATGACCGTGTACGACTACTGCCACATCGGCCACGGCCGCAGCATGGTTGCCTTCGACCTGGTGACCCGCTGGTTGCGGTTCAGCGGCTATGACTTGACCTACGTGCGCAACATCACCGACATCGACGACAAGATCATCAACCGCGCCAACGAAAACGGCGAATCGTTCGACGCACTCACCGCGCGCATGATCGCTGCGATGCACGAGGACGAGGCGCGACTGAACATCCTCAAGCCGGATATGGAGCCGCGTGCCACCGACCATATTCCGGGCATGCACGCGATGATCCAGACCTTGATCGACAAGGGCTATGCCTACGCTCCCGGCAATGGCGACGTGTACTACCGCGTCGCCAAGTTCATGGGCTACGGCAAGTTGTCGCGCAAGAAGATCGAAGACCTGCGCATCGGTGCTCGGATCGAAGTCGACGAAGCCAAGCAGGACCCGCTGGATTTCGTACTGTGGAAAGCCACCAAACCGGGCGAGCCGAGCTGGGAATCGCCGTGGGGCGCCGGGCGTCCGGGCTGGCACATCGAATGCTCGGTGATGTCCACCTGCTGCCTGGGCGAGACCTTCGACATTCATGGCGGCGGCAGCGACCTGGAATTTCCGCACCACGAAAACGAAATCGCCCAGAGCGAAGCCGCCACCGGCAAGACCTACGCCAACGCCTGGATGCACTGCGGCATGATCCGCATCAATGGCGAGAAGATGTCCAAGTCCTTGAACAACTTCTTCACCATTCGCGACGTGCTGGAAAAGTACCATCCGGAAGTGGTGCGGTATTTGTTGGTGTCCAGCCACTACCGCAGCGCCATCAACTACTCGGAAGACAACCTCAAGGACGCCAAGGGCGCCCTGGAGCGGTTCTACCATGCGTTGAAAGGCCTCCCCGCAGTGGCCCCGGCCGGCGGCGAAGCCTTTGTGGCGCGCTTTACCGAAGTCATGAACGACGACTTCGGCACCCCGGAAGCCTGCGCCGTGCTGTTCGAAATGGTGCGCGAAATCAACCGCCTGCGCGAGACGGATATCGACGCAGCGGCAGGCTTGGCGGCACGCTTGAAAGAGCTGGCCAGCGTGCTGGGCGTGTTGCAGATGGAAGCCGATGACTTCCTGCAGGCCGGCGCCGAAGGGCGTGTGGATGCGGCTGAAGTGGATGCCTTGATCCAGGCGCGTCTGGCTGCTCGGGCAGGTAAAGACTGGGCGGAATCCGACCGTATCCGCGACCAACTGACCGCGATGGGTGTGGTGTTGGAAGACGGGAAGGGCGGGACGACGTGGCGGTTGGCTGATCAGGCTTGACCGGTAAACGCTGAATGAAAAACGCCCCGACTGGTTCGGGGCGTTTTTTTCGTCAAGCACGCAACAGTTTCAGCGGGTACCCCGATCCAAATGTGGGAGCTGGCTTGCCTGCGATGGCGGAGTGTCAGTTACCGAAAATGCTGACTGATCCAACGCCATCGCAGGC
>NZ_JASLAW010000232.1 GCF_030147005.1 Pseudomonas sp. | reverse complement strand
CGTTGCTGGCGCTTGCCGTAGTCGCTGAAAGCGTTTTCGGACTCTTCCAACGCCAGCAACACTTGCTGCTCATAGGTCGCCAACGCGCCGTCGGCTTCGGCATTCGCGCCACGCAAACGCGCGCGCACGCTGCCCAGGTCGAACGCGGCCCAGGTGATGCTCGGGCCCAGGGACCAGGCATTCGCCGCGGCCGAGCCGATCTGCGAGCCCCGCCCGGCGGTGAAGCCGAGGAAGCCGCTGAGGCTGACCCGTGGGAACAGGTCGGCCTTGGCCACGCCGATGCGCGCGGTCGCGGCGGCCAGTTTGCGTTCGGCGCTGAGGATGTCCGGGCGCCGTTGCAGCAGTTGCCCCGGGTCGCCAATCGGCAGTGCCTTGGCAATCGCCGGCAAGGCTTTGGGGCTCAGGTCCACGCTCAGTTTGTCGGGACGTTGGCCGAGGAGGGTGGCGATGCGGTTACGCTCGCGCACTTGCTCGGCCTGCAGTTGCGGCACGCTGGCTTCCACCGACGCGAGGCGGGCGTCGGCACGTTCCACGTCGAGTTGATCACCTACACCGGCATCGCGCAGGCTGACGGTGATGGTGCGCGAGTCCTGCTGGTTCTTCAGGTTGTCCAGGGCGATGCGTTCACGCAGTTGCGCACCGCGCAGTTGACCGTAGGCATCCACCAACTCGGCAATCATGCTGACTTGCAGCTGGTACAGATCGGCTTCGGCCACCTGTTGGTCAGCGTCGCTGGCCTCCAGGTTACGGCGGATGCGTCCGAACAGATCCACCTCCCACGCCATGTCCAGGCCCAGGTCATAGCGCTCACTGTTGACGCGCTTGGTGGTCTGGCCCGGAATCTGGCCCTTGCCCACGTCACTGCTGGCGCGGGACGTCACGACCGGCATGATGTCGTTGGCCGCGTCATCACGAATCGCCCGTGCCGCCCGCAGGCGGGCGAACGCTACGCGCAAATCACGGTTGCCGCTCAAAGACTGGGTCACCAGTTGGTTGAGCGTCGGGTCTTCGAACTGCTGCCACCAGATGCCTTCGTATTTGGCATGGTCATAGCTTTTGGTGTCGGCGGCGGCCGTAATATTGGCCGCCTCCAGCTGTTGGGTCTTGTAGTCCGGGCCTACGGCACAGGCGGCAAGCGCCAGTACCAGCAAGCTCGGCAGGAAGATTTTCACACTCATTGCTGTGTCTCCAGCTTCAAGGCCTTGGCCGCTTTGCGCGCCTCCTGGCGCTCTACATAGCGCCGGATCAGTACGTAGAACACCGGCGTCAGCAACAGACCGAAGAACGTCACCCCGATCATCCCGGAGAACACCGCCACGCCCATTGCATGACGCATCTCGGCACCGGCACCGCTGGACAGCACCAACGGCACCACACCCATGATGAACGCGAATGAGGTCATCAGGATCGGCCGCAGACGCAAGCGGCAGGCTTCCAGGACCGCAGCCAGCGGGTCGAGGCCTTCCTGCTGTTTGTCCTTGGCGAACTCGACGATCAGGATCGCGTTCTTACACGCCAGGCCCACCAGTACGATCAGCCCGATCTGGGTAAAGATATTGTTGTCGCCGCCCGAGATGATCACCCCAGTGATGGCCGACAGCAGCGTCATCGGTACGATCAGGATCACCGCCAGCGGCAGGCTCCAGCTTTCGTATTGGGCGGCCAATACCAGGAACGCCAGCAATACGCAGAGCGGGAACACAAACAGCGCAGTGTTGCCCGAGAGGATCTGCTGGTAGGTCAGGTCGGTCCACTCGTAGGTCATGCCGTTGGGCAGTTCATCCTTCAACAGTTTTTCAATCGCGGCCTGGGCCTGGCCGGAGCTGTAGCCCGGTGCGGCGTTGCCGTTGATTTCAGCCGTGATAAAGCCGTTGTAGTGCATCACGCGGTCGGGGCCCGAGGTGTCGCTGACCTTGATAAAGGTCGCCAGCGGGATCATCTCGCCTTTGTTATTGCGCACTTTCAGCTGGCCGATCTGGTCGGCGTCCTGGCGGAACTGCTGCTCTGCCTGCACGTTGACCTGATAAGTGCGCCCGAAGCGGTTGAAGTCGTTGGCATACAACGAACCCAGGTAGACCTGCAGGGTGTCGAAGATGTCGCTGATTGCCACACCGTGGGTCTTGGCTTTCTCGCGGTCGATAGCGGCATCGACCTGCGGCACATTCACCGTGTAGCTGGTGAACAGGCCGAACAGTTCGGGCACGTTGTGGCTCTTGGTGATGACGTTCTGCACTTCTTTATACAGCTCGTCATAGCCGAGGTTGCCACGGTCTTCAATCTGCAGGCGGAACCCGCCGATGGTGCCCAGGCCTTGTACCGGCGGCGGCGGGAAGATCGCCATGTAGGCTTCTTCGATATTGGCGTATTGGCCGTTCAGCGCACCGGCAATCGCACCGGCGGACATGCTTGCGTCTTTACGCTCGCCGAAGGGCTTCAAGGTCACGAACACGATGCCGCTGTTCGGGCTGTTGGTGAAGCCGTTGATCGACAGGCCGGGAAAGGCAATCGCGGCTTCCACGCCGGGTTGCTTCAAGGCGATCTCCGACATGCGCTTCATGACGTTTTCGGTGCGGTCCAGGCTCGCGGCGTCGGGCAGCTGGGCGAAGGCCACCAGGTATTGCTTGTCCTGGGCCGGCACGAAGCCTGTCGGCGTGTGGGCGAACCCGAAGAACGTCAGCACCATCAGGCCGGCGTACACGAACAGGGCAATGCCGCTGCCGCGTATCACTCGACGCACGGTACCCACGTAGCCATGGCTGGCCTTTTCGAAAAAGCGGTTGAAGGGACGGAACAACCAGCCGCCGAAGACCTTGTCGAGGAACCTGGAGAAACGATCCTTCGGCGCGTCGTGAGCGCGCAGCAACACGGCGGCCAGGGCAGGGGACAGCGTCAGCGAGTTGAACGCCGAGATCACGGTCGAGATCGCAATGGTCAAGGCGAACTGTTTGTAGAACTGCCCGGTCAAGCCACTGATAAAGGCGGCCGGAATGAACACCGCGCACAGCACCAGCGCCGTGGCGATGATAGGGCCGGTGACTTCACTCATGGCTTTTTCGGTGGCCGGGAAGGGCTCCAGGCCCAACTCGATATTCCGTTCGACGTTCTCCACCACCACGATGGCGTCGTCCACCACAATACCGATCGCCAGTACCAGCCCGAACAACGACAGGGCGTTGAGCGAGAACCCGAACAGGTGCATCACCGCAAATGTACCGATCAACGATACCGGCACTGCCACCAACGGAATAATCGAGGCGCGCCAGGTCTGCAGGAACAGAATCACCACCAGCACCACGAGGATCAGTGCTTCGAACAGGGTGTGCACGACCGCTTCGATGGAACCGCGCACAAAGATGGTCGGGTCATAGGCGATGCGGTAATCCATCCCCGCCGGAAAGCTCTTTTTCAGCTCGGCCATTTTGCTGCGCACATCGTTGGAGATGTCGATGGCGTTGGAGCCGGGGCGCTGGAAAATCGGAATCGCAACGGCGGGCTGGTTGTCGATCAGCGAGCGCAGCGCGTACTGGCTGGACCCCAGCTCGACCCGAGCGATGTCCTTCAGGCGCGTGATTTCACCGTTGGCGCCGGCGCGAATCACAATGTTCTCGAACTCTTCCTCGGTGACCAGACGGCCTTGGGTATTGACCGACAACTGGAAGCTGGTGTCACTCGGCGCAGGCTGCGCGCCCAGGGCGCCGGCGGCCACCTGACGGTTCTGCTCGCGGATCGCCGTGACCACATCGGTTGCGGTCAGGTTGCGCGAAGCGGTCTTGTTCGGGTCAAGCCAGACGCGCAGGGAGTAGTCGCCCATGCCGAACAACTGCACGTCGCCGACGCCGCCCAGGCGGGCCAGCTCATCCTTGATATTGAGGATCGCGTAGTTGGACAGGTACAGCATGTCGTAACGCTGATCCGGGGAGGTCAAGTGCACCACCATGGTCAGGTCGGGAGAGGCCTTGTCCACGGTGATACCGATGCGTGTCACTTCTTCAGGCAGCTTTGGCTGAGTCCGCGTGACGCGGTTTTGTACCTGCACCTGCGCGTTGTCCAGGTCGGTGCCCAGGGCGAAGGTGATGGTCAGGGTCAGCTTGCCGTCGGCGGTCGATTGCGAAGACATGTACAGCATGTTTTCGACACCGGTGATGGCTTGCTCCAGTGGCGCGGCCACGGTTTCACCGATGACTTTTGGGTTGGCGCCGGGGAAGTTGGCGCGGACCACGACGGTCGGCGGCACCACTTCCGGGTATTCACTGATGGGCAGTTGGAACAGCGAGATTGCGCCTGCGATCAGGATCAACAGCGACAGCACCGCTGCGAAGATCGGCCGCGAAATGAAGAACTTGGAAAAATTCATCTTGAGTCGTATCCCTTAACCGCGTGGAGTCGCGACGCTGGCGAGCTTGGGCGCGGCTTTATCCGGCGCCACTTGTTCCAGGTTGCTGGCTTCAAGCGCTTGTCGTTGTTGGGCCAAGGCGGCGAGGGTTTCCTGGCTGGCCATCGGGATGGTTTCGGCGGTGACCGGCGAGCCGGGACGCACACGCTGCAGGCCCTTGACGATCACGGTGTCGTCCTTGGTCAGGCCGCTGCGCACGATGCGCAGACCTTCGATCTTCGGCCCCAGCTCCACCGAGCGATAGGCCGGCTTGTCGCCTTCCATCACCAGTACGAACTTCTTGCCCAGGTCGGTGCCCACGGCTTCGTCATTGATCAGCACGGCGGAGTAGGTGCCGCTGCCCACCAGCTTCAAGCGCGCATACAGGCCAGGCGTGTATTCACCCTTGCTGTTGTCGAACACGGCGCGGCCGCGAATAGTGCCGGTGGCCGGGTTGACCTGGTTGTCGACGAAGTTCATCTGGCCCAGGTGCGGGTTGCCGGTTTCATTCGACAGGCCCAGGTACACCGGGGTGGTCGCGCCGCGACGGCCTTGGCGAGCCAGCTCGGTGTATTTGAGGAACACACGCTCATCGGCATCGAAGTAGGCGTAGACCTTGTCGGTGGACACCACGCTGGTCAGCGCGGTGGTGTCGGCGGTCACCAGGTTGCCGGCGGTGATTTCGGCACGGCTGACGCGGCCGCTGATCGGCGAGGTGACGCGGGTGAAGCTCAGGTTCAACTTGGCCAGGTCCAACTGCGCCTGAATCCCGGCAACAGCGGCGCGGGCTTCCTGGGCGGCGGTGGTGCGCGAGTCAGCCAATTCGGCGGAGATCGCATTGCTCTGGCGCAGGCGGTCACCGCGTTGCGCTTCGTTATCGCTGCGGGTGGCGGCGGCCTTGGTTTGCGCCAGTTGGGCTTCGAGGCGGCGTACTTCGGCCTGGAACGGGCGCGGGTCGATCTGGAACAACAGGTCGCCTTTCTTGACCAAAGCGCCTTCGATGAAAGCGACTTGGTCAATCTGGCCAGAAACCCGTGGACGAATCTGTACGGTTTCCGGGGCTTCCAGGCGCCCGGTGAATTCATCCCACTCGTTGACCGGCTGTTCCAGCACCTTGGCCACGCTGACTTTGGCGGCCGGCATGGCGGCCGCTTGTTCCGGGGTCTTGCCGCATGCGCTCATCACCACCATGGCCAGGATCGCCAAGGGCAAGCGCAAATGTTTGAGTGACTGTTCCATGAGGTGCATCCGCCAATGTATTTGAGATGGGCGGATCATGCGCGGGGAGGCGGTATGTCACGAATCGAATGAAGCAAAGGTCATTATCATTCGGAATGATATAAGCGCGGGCTGACGCCGCACCCTATGACCGGCAGCGTTCGTTAAATACCCCACACCGTTCGCGCCCGCCGCATGCGGTCGCGGTTGAACATCACTTGATGGGCACAG